>CAIVXW010000241.1 GCA_903910005.1 uncultured Methylococcaceae bacterium | reverse complement strand
TTCGTCACCTGCGATGCCCGCGATCAGGCCAATCCGCACTACAAGGCGTATCCGCGTCTGGTGGTCGAGGTGCTGTCCGATTCCACTGCCAGCTTCGACCGGGGCCGGAAGTTTGCCACCTACCGCCTGCTCGACACGCTCAGGGAATATGTGCTGATTGATCCCGACAGCCTCACTGTCGAGGTGTTCAGACGTGGCGATCACGCCGACTGGGCATTCCATGCCTACAGCGGCACGGATACCCTGACGCTGGCCAGCATTGATTGTCAGATCGAACTCACCGCGCTTTTTGAGAACGTACACCCCGGTTCAGTGCCCCGGTAAGAATAAATTCGTACCTACAACCGACTTCCAACCCTAACCCACAGGAACACTCACAATGACCGAAAATTCCACTCTACAGGCTGAAGTTCTGGTACTGGGCGGCGGCCCGGGCGGCTACACGGCGGCGTTCCGGGCCGCCGATCTGGGCAAACAGGTCGTGCTGGTGGAACGCTATCCCACCCTGGGTGGCGTTTGCCTCAATGTTGGCTGCATTCCCTCCAAAGCCCTGCTGCACACAGCCGCCCTGCTGCACGAAACCCGCGAAGCCAGCCACTTCGGCGTTCACTTTGCCGAGCCTGAGATCAAACTGGATGAAGTCAGAAACTTCAAGGATCGCACGGTTAAAACCCTTACCACAGGTCTCACCGCGCTGGCCAAACAGCGCAAGGTAACAGTGGTGCAGGGCACGGGCCAGTTTGCCTCGCCCCATACCCTGACCGTCACGGCAGCAGACGGTACCCGAACCGTTGAGTTTCAGCACTGCATCATTGCGGCCGGTTCGCAACCGGTCAAACTGCCGGGCTTCCCGCAGGATGATCCGCGTGTCATGGATTCCACCGGTGCCCTGGCTCTGGCCGATATTCCCGAACGGCTGCTGGTCATCGGCGGCGGCATCATCGGCCTCGAAATGGCGACGGTTTATCATGCCCTGGGGGCAGAAATCACCGTGGTGGAACTGATGGATCAGCTCATACCGGGTTGTGACGCCGATCTGGTCAGACCGCTGCATCAGCGCATCAAAAAGCAGTACGCCAACATTTACCTCAAAACCAGAGTGACCGGCATTGAAGTCAAAGCAGACGGGTTGCACGTCAGCTTTGAGGGCGAAGGCGCACCGGCCACGGATCGCTTCGACCGGGTACTGGTAGCGGTGGGTAGAAAACCCAACGGTACCCTGATCGGTGCCGAGCGGGCCGGTGTCCAGGTCAGCGAACGCGGCTTCATCGCAGTCGATAAACAGCAGCGCACCAATGTCCCCCACATCTTTGCGATTGGCGACATCGTCGGCAATCCGATGCTGGCCCACAAGGCCACCCACGAGGGCAAGGTCGCTGCCGAGGTCATTGCCGGCCACAAGGTCGCTTTCCAGGCACTCACCATTCCGTCGGTTGCCTACACCGACCCTGAAGTCGCCTGGATGGGGCTCACCGAGACCGAAGCCCAGGCCCGTGGCATCGCCTACGACAAAGCCGTCTTTCCCTGGGCCGCCAGTGGCCGTGCCCTGGGAATTGGGCGCAAGGAAGGCCTGACCAAAATCCTGTGCGACAAGGAAACCCGCCGCATCCTCGGAGCCGGCATCTGCGGTCCCCATGCCGGCGACTTGATTGCCGAAGCGGTACTGGCCCTGGAGATGGGGGCAGATGCCGAAGACATCGGACTCAGCATTCACCCGCACCCGACCCTGGCGGAAACCTTCGCCTTCGCGGCTGAAATGGTCGAAGGCACCATCACTGACCTGTACGTCAAAAAGTAATGCTCACCATCGCCCTGGCCCAGACCGACTTTCTGGTCGGCGATATCGCCGGAAACGCCCGCAAGATACTGGCACTGACCGGGGAAGCCCGTCGCCTCGGGGCCACCGCGGTCGTATTTCCCGAGTTGTGCCTGTCGGGTTATCCGCCGGAAGACCTGCTACTGCGCCCCCATTTTCTGCAAACGGTGGAAGACGCACTGCATGAACTGGCCAGCCAGATCCAAGGCATTACCGCCATTGTCGGTTTTCCCGAACGCCGCCCGGGGCTGCCCGCGAACAGTGCGGCAGTCTTGCGGGCGGGCCGGGTGGAAGCCCTTTACCGCAAACGGATACTCCCCAACTACGGGGTATTTGACGAAAAACGCTATTTTCAGCCGGGGCACGAACCCCTGGTATTCGACCTGGCGGGCATACCGACCGGGCTTGCGATCTGCGAGGACGTCTGGGTGGAACAACCGGTCATGCAGTTGGCAGAGGCCGGTGCCCGCCTGATTCTGACCCTCAACGCCTCACCGTTTCACCGGGGCAAAATGGCTGAACGTGAACAGGTTCTGCGCGAACGGGTTCGGTCAGTCAGGCTTCCCCTGGTGTACCTTAATCTGGTGGGTGGTCAGGACGAACTGGTGTTTGATGGCACGTCACTGGTCATGAATGCAGCCGGTGACGTCACCCAACGGCTACCGGCCTTTGCCAGTCGGCTGGCTTTGGTTCAATGCACGGTCGGGGAAAGGGTGGAACCGATCAGGGGGGAAGTCACCCCGGAAGCCCCGGATGAAGCCAGTCTGTACCAGGCTCTGGTGACCGGCATACGCGATTATGTCCACAACAACCGCTTCGCCGGTGCGGTGCTGGGCTTGTCCGGTGGCATTGACTCCGCCCTGACCCTGGCCCTGGCGGTAGACGCCCTGGGGGCCGATCAGGTTGAGGTATTGCTGATGCCCTCCCGCTACACCGCCGCCATGAGCATTGAAGATGCCCGGCTGGAAGCCGAGGCACTGGGGGTGCGTCAGCACCTGATTTCCATCGAACCGGCCTACCAGACCTTCATGACCCTGCTGGCCGACAGCTTTGCCGACCTGCCTCCCGACACCACCGAGGAAAATCTCCAGGCCCGCTGTCGCGGCCTGTTGCTGATGGCCTTCTCCAACAAAAAGCGTAAAATCCTGCTGACCACCGGCAACAAAAGCGAAATGAGCGTCGGCTACGCCACCCTCTACGGCGACATGGCCGGTGGTTTTGCACCGCTCAAGGATGTGACCAAACTGTGGGTGTATCGACTGGCGGCCTATCGCAACAGCGTCGCCGCAGTCATTCCGGAACGGGTGCTGACCCGTGCGCCTTCGGCAGAACTGAGACCGGATCAAACCGATCAGGATTCGCTACCGCCCTACCCGATCCTGGATGGCATCCTGGAACGCTACATTGAGCAGGATCAGTCGGTGGAAGCAATCATTCAGGCGGGCTTTGCTGAAGCCGACGTCAGGCGGGTAACCCGAATGGTCGACAGCAATGAATACAAGCGGCGGCAGGCTCCTCCCGGGGTCAAGGTCACGCGGCGGGCCTTTGGCCGGGATCGCCGTTATCCGATGACGCAGGGATTTGAGTAAACCGAAAAAAAGAAGGCGGAACCAAAGTGTGGGGGATGGGGATATGTCCCGCCTTCCGGGGAAGTTAAAGTGCTGAAATCTGGCGGATGAGGCAATGGGGTTCGGAACGCCACCCCTCCCTGGATGACGTTCCGGATAATCTACGGAACCTCCTGTTCCGGTGAACACTCCGTGTCCGGCGCGATCAATCCCGTTTCCGTTCGCTACGTCCTCAATCCTGACCGGAGCCATCCTGGCCCCTGACCCACCGTACCCGGCGAGTGGTGACATTAAACCTGATTCGACCCTGTCATGTAATAAGTAGGAATGCCGGGATTGATACCGCCGCCTTGTGCCCCGCCGCCCTTCCAGCCTACCCTTGACGCCTGTTTTCCTTCATTGATTGCTTTGTTTCATGTCCTCTACCTATGATGCTGCCTCGATAGAGGTTCTGTCCGGCCTTGATCCGGTGCGTAAACGCCCCGGCATGTATACCGATACCACCCGTCCCAACCATCTGGTGCAGGAAGTCGTCGACAACAGTGTTGACGAAGCCCTGGCCGGTTTTGCCCGTTGCATACAGGTACGCCTGCTGGCCGATGGCGGCGTGGCGGTCACGGACGATGGCCGCGGTATGCCGGTTGATATTCACCCGGAACAAGGCGTTTCCGGGGTTGAAGTCATTCTGACCCGCCTGCACGCCGGCGGCAAATTTTCCGGCAAGAATTACCGTTTCTCCGGCGGCCTGCACGGCGTTGGCGTTTCCGTGGTCAATGCCCTGTCCAGCCGCCTGACCGTAGACATCCGCCGGGGCGGGCAAGCCTATACCATGCAGTTTGCTGACGGGGAAAAAGTCAGCGAGCTGATGGCGGTCGGCACGATTCCCAAACGCGAAACCGGTACCACGGTCAGCTTCTGGCCCAATCCGCAGTATTTTGACAGCCCCCGGGTCGCGGTCAGTCGCCTCAAGGCACTGCTCAGAGCCAAGGCAGTGCTGTGTTCCGGCCTCAAAATCAGCCTGAGTGATGAAGCCTCCGGCGACAGCGAAACCTGGCATTATCAGGACGGCCTGCCGCAATACCTGATGGACCGGGTCGGCACGGCCGAATCCCTGCCGGACGATCCGTTCACCGGCTCTCTCGAAGGGTCGCATGAAGCCGTGGAATGGGCGGTGATCTGGGCGGTGGCGGGAGGCGGCGAACTGGTCGCGGAGAGTTACGTCAATCTGGTGCCGACGCCTCAGGGAGGAACCCATGTCAACGGTTTGCGAACCGGCCTGACCGAAGCCCTCCGCGAGTTTTGCGAATTCCGCAATCTGCTGCCACGCGGGCTGAAAATCGCACCGGAGGATGTCTGGGAACGCTGCCATTACGTCCTGTCGGCCAAATTGCAGGAGCCCCAGTTTTCCGGGCAAACCAAGGAACGGCTGAGTTCCCGCGAATGCGCCAGTTTTGTGGCCGGTGTGGTCAAGGATGCCTTCAGCCTGTGGCTCAACCAGCATCCGGCCATTGGTGAGGGTATCGCCCAACTCATCATTGAACTGGCCCAGCGACGGCAAAAAGCCAACCGTCAGGTAACCCGCAAAAAGATCACCGCAGGCCCGGCACTGCCCGGCAAACTGGCCGATTGCACCGCCCAGGACCTGCAACTGACCGAACTGTTTCTGGTAGAGGGTGATTCGGCAGGCGGCTCCGCCAAACAGGCCCGTGACAAGGACCATCAAGCCATCATGCCGCTACGGGGCAAAATCCTGAACACCTGGGAAGTGGATTCCGACGGGGTACTGGCATCGCAGGAAGTGCATGACATCAGTGTCGCCATCGGCGTCGATCCGGGAACGTCAGAACTGGGCAGTTTACGTTACGGCAAAATCTGCATCCTGGCCGACGCCGACTCCGACGGCAATCACATCGCTACCCTGCTGTGCGCCCTGTTCGTGCGGCATTTTCGTCCACTGGTGGCGGCCGGTCATGTCTTTGTCGCCATGCCGCCACTGTACCGGATTGACGTAGGCAAAAATGTCTACTATGCCCTGGACGAAGCGGAAAAACGGGGCGTCCTTGACCGGATTGAAGCCGAACGCATCAAGGGCAAGGTCAATGTGCAACGTTTCAAGGGGCTGGGTGAGATGAATCCATCCCAGTTGCGCGAAACCACCATGAACCGGGATACCCGGCGACTGGTGCAACTCACCCTGAATGACGGTTCATCGCCGGATGAGTGTCTGGACATGCTGCTGGCAAAGAAACGGGCGGCAGACCGCAAGGCCTGGCTGGAAGAAAAGGGCAATCTGGCCGAGGTTTGAGTGACAACCAGGGAGCCTTCGACAGGATTTTGTAACGGGCAAGTCGCCCCGGGAAACAATCCGGAACACGATGGGGCTAGGTGCGGATGCGAATGGTCAGGCTAAACAATTGGCTGCAATCTGCCGCGTTGATATTTTTACCTTTACGGAGCCACCGTCATGGACACTCCCATTGAACCGGTTTCAGGTTTTCCTACCCGCTACTGGCAGACCCTGGCTGACGGGCGGGTGGAATGCACCCTGTGCCCCCGCTTCTGCAAACTGCATGAAGGCCAGCGAGGGCTGTGTTTTGTCCGGGGTAATGTCGCAGGGCAGATCATGTTGCTGTCCTACGGCCGCTCCAGCGGGTTTTGTATTGATCCGATCGAGAAGAAACCGCTCAATCACTTTTTGCCGGGAACACCGGTTTTTTCATTCGGTACGGCGGGTTGCAACCTGGCCTGCAAGTTCTGTCAAAACTGGGACATCAGCAAATCACGTGAAATGGACGCCTTGATGGATCAGGCTTCACCCGCCCTGATTGCCCAGGCAGCGGCCCGATTGGGTTGCCGCAGCGTGGCCTACACTTATAATGATCCGGTGATTTTTCACGAGTACGCGATTGATGTCGCCCAGGCCTGTCGGGCGTTGGGCATCCGCTCGGTGGCGGTCACGGCGGGTTATGTCTGTCCGGATCCCCGCAGTGAATTTTATCGCTGGATGGATGCCGCCAATGTCGATCTCAAGGCATTCAGCGAACGCTTTTATCACTCGCTTTGCGGGGGGCATTTGCAGGCCGTGCTGGAGACACTCGAATACATCCGGCATGAAACCCCGGTGTGGCTGGAAATCACAACCCTGCTGATTCCGGGTGAGAATGACTCCCCTGCAGAACTGGATGCGATGACCCGGTGGGTGGCCGGTCATCTGGGCGTGGAGGTGCCGATTCATTTCACGGCCTTCCATCCGGACTGGAAAATGCGTGACAAACCGAATACGCCGCCCGAAACCCTGTTGCTGGCCCGGCGTATTGCCCGGGCTAACGGTCTTCGGCATGTCTACGTCGGGAATGTCCACGACAAGGCGGCTTCCAGTACCTATTGCCACCAGTGCGGGCAGATGTTGATTGGTCGGGACTGGTATACCCTCTCCGACTGGAATTTGAATGAATCAGGCTGTTGCAATCACTGCGGTACCCGCCTGGCCGGTGTTTTTGAAGGCCGGGCCGGTGACTGGGGGGCCAAACGACAGCCTGTGAGCCTGAAGCGATGATGTTGATGTCCCGAAAAAACCAAAACGAAATTCTGGAGTGCAGCCACTGTGGCAACCGAACC
The DNA here is from genome assembly GCA_903910005.1 of uncultured Methylococcaceae bacterium. Classification (GTDB taxonomy): domain Bacteria; phylum Pseudomonadota; class Gammaproteobacteria; order Methylococcales; family Methylococcaceae; genus CAIVXW01. Next base: position 1,274 of record CAIVXW010000241.1, on the reverse strand, counting down.
CCGCATGCACCGGTGTTTGAATACCTGTATCCCATGCTGTTTGATGAAACGGATGATCAGCGTTACACCGAGGAGTACCGGTGGCTGGGGTTTTCCTGCGCGACCTGCGGTGGACTCAATTTATACGGCGATTTTCTCAAGTATCCGGTGAACCGGGATCTGGCCCGTTCCAGACTGTATCCCAGAGGGTTTGACCTGGCTCCGCCCGGTCGGGTGTTGAGTCCGGGTCAGCCGGTTCCGGGGGGGATCATGCAGTTGTACGAGGAGGTGTGGCCGTTACGGCAGCGTTCTCCGGCGGCCTTCACCGGGCAGATCAAACGGTTGCTGCTGGAAATTTGCGCCGAGCAGCAGATTGGCGCGGGTGACTTCAGGACACGGATGAAACACCTGTTGTCGACTGAGCGTTGTGGGTTAGCCGGTCTGGAGTCGCTGCACGAACTGGTCGATGCCATTGGCGACATGGGAGACGGCCGCCCGGAAACCCGACTGACACTATCGGACGTGCAATCGGTGGATGATTTTTTCCGTCTGGTACTGGAACTGGTCTACCTTATCCCGGCACGAATCCGCAAATTATCACGAGAAGTGCAGGTCTCCAGCCGGTGAGGGATCAGGGTTCACAATCAATGTAATCGGCTTACGGCGACAACCAGACCGGCGACAGTCAGCACCAAACCAAACACCCAACGCATCTGCTGCTTTATTTCCTTGTGTATCGCCATTATTTCAGCATGTAACTGCTCAAATCGCCGATCCACTTGCTCGAACCGTTTATCACTTTCCTGTTTGGCCAGTTCAAACCGTTTATCGCTTTCCTGTTTAGCCAGTTCAAACCGCCTGTCGCTTTCCTGTTTGGCCAATTCAAACCGCTTGTCCACTTGGGCAAAACCGGCTTGCATCGCTTCAAACCGCTTGTCTACTTGGGCAAAACCGGCCTGCATCGCTTCAAACCGCTTGTCGCTTTCCTGTTTGGCCAATTCGAATCGTTTGTCCATCTGGGCAAAACCGGCCTGCATCACCTCCAGCCGATGATCGCTTTCCTGTTTGGCCAGTTCGAACCGTTTGTCCATCTGGGCAAAACCGGCTTGCGTCGCTTCGAACCGCTTGTCGCTTTCCTGTTTGGCCAGTTCGAACCGTTTGTCCATCTGGGCAAAACTGGCCTGCGTCGCTTCGAACCGCTTGTCGCTTTCCTGCCTGGCCAGCTCGAACCGCTTGTCCATCTGGGCAAAACCGGCTTGTGTCGCTTCGAACCGCTTGTCGCTTTCCTGCCTGGC
>CAIVXW010000240.1 GCA_903910005.1 uncultured Methylococcaceae bacterium | reverse complement strand
GCGGCATCCTGCTGCGGGGGGCGGGTATCGGGGAACTCTGGCCCGAAATCGCCGCCCTGGGGGTATTCAGCGGGGTCATGCTGACCCTGGCGGTTCGCCGCTTCCACAAAACCCTGGATTGAGCCAGGCATCGCCGATTGCATGAGCGGGCAGGGTATCTTGAAAAGGCCGGTTCCCTCCCCCACTAAAGCCTGTTTTCATCCATACTGACCATCCGGAGTACTCCCATGCCCATCTATGAATACCGCTGCAAGGCCTGTGGCCACACCCTTGAGGCCATCCAGAAAATTTCCGAAGAACCCCTGAAGGATTGCCCGGCCTGCGGCACGCCTGAATTGTCCAAACTGGTTTCAGCCGCCGGTTTCAGGCTGAAGGGCGGTGGCTGGTATGAAACCGACTTCAAGGGCGACAAGGACAAACGCAAGAATCTGGCAGGTGCCACCGGCGAGGGCAAAACCGAGGCAGCCAAAACCGACAGCAGCACCGCCGCAACAACCACCAGCACGCCCGCACCTGCGGCTACGTCCGCCGCCACCGATTAAATCCGCCTTGTATCGACCGGGGTCGGTTCGTATCATTGCCGCTTTTGCAATCCCTGAACCTCAAGAGAACCAAACATGCGTAGCCACCTCTGTGGACAATTGACCGAAGACCACCTGGATCAGGTGGTTGATATTTGTGGATGGGTACACCGCCGCCGGGATCACGGTGGCGTCATTTTCATTGACCTTCGTGACCGCGAGGGTCTGGTGCAGGTGGTATTTGACCCCGACTACGCCGCTGCATTTACCCTGGCCGAGACCGTTCGCAGTGAATACGTCCTGAAAATTCGCGGCAAGGTGCGGCCCCGGCCGGTCGGTACCGAAAATCCCAATCTCACCAGTGGCCGCATTGAGGTACTGGCAACCGAACTTGAGATTCTCAACCGGGCCGAAACCCCGCCGTTTCCGCTCGAAAGTGAGGTGGAGATCAGCGAGGAAACCCGGCTACGTTACCGTTACATTGACCTGCGCCGTCCGGTCATGCAGCAGCGCATGCGGTTGCGTCGGGACGTGATCCGCTTCCTGCGCCAGTTTCTCGATCACCACGGCTTTTTTGAGATTGAAACGCCTTTTCTCACCAAGGCAACCCCCGAAGGTGCACGCGACTACCTGGTACCCAGCCGTACCCATCCCAATCATTTCTTCGCCCTGCCGCAGTCGCCCCAGCTCTACAAGCAGTTGCTGATGATTTCCGGGATGGATCGGTATTATCAGGTGGTGCGCTGTTTCCGCGATGAGGACTTACGGGCCGACCGTCAGCCGGAATTTACCCAGCTTGATATCGAAACCTCTTTCATGGATGAGAAACAGATTACCGACCTGATGGAGGATTTGATCCGGGAGCTTTATGCCGAGGTACTCCGGGTAGAACTGCCCAATCCGTTTCCCCGGCTGACCTGGGACGAAGCCATGCGCCGTTATGGTTCGGACAAACCCGATCTCAGGATTCCGCTGGAACTGGTTGACGTGGCCGATTGCCTCCAGTCAGCCGAGTTCAAGGTATTTGCCGGGCCTGCCCATGATCCGGACGGGCGGGTGGTGGCCTTGAAGGTACCGGGAGGGGCCGATATTTCCCGCAAGGACATCGACGATCTGACCCGCTTTGTCGGGATATACGGTGCCAAGGGGCTGGCCTATATCAAGGTGGCGGATCGCTCGGCCGGTCTGGACGGGCTTAATTCGCCCATTATCAAATTCCTGCCGGTCGAATCCGTACAGGCCATCATGGATCGGGTGGACGCGCAGACCGGTGACATTGTCTTTTTTGGGGCTGACAAGGCCCGGATTGTCAACGAAGCCATGGGTGCCCTGCGTATCCGGCTGGGACACGACCGTAATCTGATACAGGGGGACTGGGCACCGTTGTGGGTGGTGGACTTCCCCATGTTTGAGTGGGACGACAAGGACAACCGCTGGTTCGCCCTGCATCATCCCTTCACCGCGCCCAAGGGCACCCTGGAACAACTCAAGGCCGATCCGGGCAAGGCTTTGTCCCGTGCCTATGACATGGTATTGAACGGTACCGAAATCGGCGGCGGATCGGTGCGTATTCACCGTACCGACATGCAGCAGGCGGTTTTTAACCTGCTGGGAATCGGCGAGGAAGAGGCCCGGCAAAAATTCGGTTTTCTGCTCAATGCCCTCAAATACGGGGCACCGCCGCACGGTGGCCTGGCCTTCGGGCTGGATCGGCTGGTCATGCTGATGAGCGGAGCCACTTCCATCCGTGAGGTCATGGCCTTCCCCAAAACCCAATCGGCCTGGTGTCCCATGATCGACGCGCCGGCACTGGTGACCGACCTGCAACTGAGGGAACTGGGTATCCGCCTGAGAAAACCACCGGAAGCCGAAAAGTCCTGACCATGAGCCTTAACCTCGATGATTACCGCGAAGCCCTGGCGGCCCTGAAACCTGAGATCAAAAGCACCCTGGAGGCCTCGTTTCAGGAGGCCTCGCGGGTGATGTCACCCGCTGGCCTGCACCAGTACATCGAGGGAGCCAGGGTTCTTGCTGAACTGGGACGAGGCTCCGAACTGGTGACGGGATACATCCAGCAGATGCCGGTGGTGGTACGGGAAGTCGGTGAGGACATCATCCCCGACACCGTCACCCAGGTGATGAAACTGGCCTCCATGGTCAGCGGCAGCGTCATTGCCGCCCTGTTCGACAGCCTGCCGACGGCGGCCAACCGTCTGGGGGATGCCGATTTGCTGCGGCAATATCTGGCCCTGATTCATCAGATTTCCGCCAAAGCTCCGCGTGGGCTGCGCCCCATGCTGCAAAATCTGGAACCGCTGTTCCATCAACTGACCCTGGGAGGATTAAGACGCTGGGCTTTGTGGGGTGCCCAGGCCCATGCCCGCGATTTTGACAATCTGGTTCGGTATTTTTCGCTCGACACCGCCGACAGTCTGGCGGTGTTGCAGAAAGAGCGGCGCGGTACCCTGTTCGTCGATACCCAGCGTCGGCTCAATTTTTACCTGAGGGCACTCTGGGGGCGGGATTTTCAGTTGCGTCCGGTAGCGGCTGACTACGAAACCCGCGAGGGTGTCAAACCTTACATCGACCCCCCGGTCGTATTCCTGCCGGATGCCTTTGACGACCATCCCCGCGTCAGCGGCATGGAACTCTACCGGGCGGCAGCCGCCCATGCAGCGGCGCATATCCTGTTCACCCGCAAGGCGTTGTCCGCCGAGGCCCTCAACCCGGTGCAACTGTTTCTGATCGGCTTGTTCGAGGATGCCCGGGTGGAGGCTCTGGCCATCAAGCGGTTCCCCGGCCTCCAGTCGCTCTGGCTCGCGCTGCATGAACCGGCAGCGGCTGCAAACCAGCCCGATCCGCTACTGCACTGGCTGGAGCAACTGGCCCTGACCTTGCTGAAACGGGACGCAGGCCAGGATGCGGACGCGCTGATCCGGCAAACCCTGAATGACTTTGAAGCAGCCTTCACGGCACGGCCCGACGACAATGCCATCAGTTGGGAACTGGGGGTGGGTCTCTACAACCGGCTCAGGCAAGGCTGGCAGATTCCGTCACATCGGCTGCTCGAACAACTCCGGATTCCTTACCGCGACGATAACCGCTACCTCTGGCATTACAGCGACAGCGACTGGAGCGGGTTTGAATACATACCGGCCAGCCAGCGTCAGGTCAGACGAACCGTGAGCCTGATGGAAATGATCGACGAGGTGGATTGCGAACTGGCCGGTGCTGATGCCCAGGAAATCTGGACGCTGCAAACGCCCTTTTATCTGGATCAGGAAGGGGTGACCCTCAACGAACTGGAAGGCAGGGAACCGGTGAGCGATCCCTTCCATTATCCCGAGTGGGATTACCCGGTGCAGTTATACCGGCCCAACTGGGTTACGGTACTGGAAAAACGTCAGCCCAGGGGGGAGGCAGCCCTGATTGACCGCATCCTCACCGACCACAAACCCGTGGCCAGTCGTCTCAAGTCGGTCATTGAGGCTTTGCAACCGCAGGGCGTGATCAGAAAGCGTCATCAGGAAGACGGCGACGAAATCGACATCAATGCCGCCATTCGCGCCCTGGTCGATCTTCGCATGGGCGAAACCCCGGACACCCGGGTCAACATTCGTTACATCCGCAAGGTGCGTGATCTGGCGGTACTGGTACTGCTGGATTTGTCCGAATCCACCCACACAACCCTGCCCGGTAGTGATCGGCCCATTCTGCGGCTGGCCCTGGAAGCTACGACCTTGCTGGCGCATGCCATTCATGGCATCGGCGATCCCTTTGCCATTCACGGCTTCGCCTCGGACGGTCGTCACGATGTGCAGTATTACCGCTTCAAGGATTTTGACCAGGCCTATGACGATCAGGTCAAGGCCCGTCTGGCCGGCATGCAGGGCGGATTATCGACCCGCATGGGTGCGGCCTTGCGTCATGCCGGTTCGTTCCTGCTGCGCCAGCCGCAAACCCGCAAACTGGTGTTGCTGCTGTCGGACGGTGAACCCGCTGACATTGATGAACGCGACCCGCAATACCTGCGGCAGGACACCCGCAAGGCCGTGGAGGAACTGACTACCCGGGGCATCATGAGTTATTGCCTCACCCTTGATCCACAGGCGGATGACTACGTGGCCCGCATTTTCGGGGCTAACCGCTACACCGTCATTGACCAGGTGCAGCGGTTGCCGGAACGCCTGCCCGCCCTGTTCCTGAGCCTGACAGGCTGATTCCTGTCACCGCTCAGGCGTCGAGCCGGTGTCGCAAATTGGGCTACCTCTGCCCGTTTTTTCCTGTGCTCCCTTTGAGTTTGTACGGTATCCCGGACCTGCTGCTACAGAGGATGAACCTGTATTCGCACCACTGTTACGTTACAGTAGGGTCGTTCCCTTGACAGCCCGATCCAGCGTCACCAAAACCGTCAGCAGGGTTTCGAGTGAATCCAGCGGCCAGGAATTAGGCCCGTCGCTTTT
>CAIVXW010000239.1 GCA_903910005.1 uncultured Methylococcaceae bacterium | reverse complement strand
GGAAGCAAGCTGCCGCATCGACCGCATTTGCCGGTTACAGTGACTGGCGTTTGCCGACGGCCGGCGAGTTGACGAGTCTGGTGGATTGGACCGTGGAGGATCCCGCCACCAACGCCGAGATTTTCGCGCTTACACCCGAGGCTGAATTCTGGACATCAACCCCCGCTGCCTCCAATCCTGGCTCGGAAGCCTGGTATGTCGGCTTCAGCGACGGCACTACCAATACGGCTAGCAACACCGCCCAGTATTACACCCGTCTGGTCAGAACGGCCGGTAGCAGTACTGCGGCGGGCAGCAGCAACCTGGGCGTCAGCCTTGATGACAGTCCCGACCCGGTCAAGGCCGGTGCCAGTCTCACCTATACCGCCAGCGTGGGTAACAGCGGCAGCGGTGCGGCGGCCAATGCCCTGCTGAGCCTGTATCTGCCCAGCAATGCCGTCAGCTTCGTATCGGCACCCGCCGATTGCCAGTATCAAAAGGTGCGTGTCGTTTGCAAACTGGGGACTGTAGCCGCCAATGCCCGGTTGAGCCGTGCCATCGTGGTAAAGGTGAAAAAACCGGGCGGCCTGAGTGTCTCGGCCCAGGTACGCAGCGACACGCCCGACAGCCAGCCGGCTGACAACATCGCCCGCAGTGTGACGGGCATTAACTGATGACATCTTCTGAGGTTCTGTCATGACGACCGTTATCATGGATACGTACGATTATGCGGCAAAACTCCGGGCCGCCGGATGCAGCGATCAACTGGCCGAAGCCCATACCCGGGCAATCGCTGAATTGGTCGTCAAACAACTGGTAACCCAGGTTGAACTGAGCGAACGCGACCGCGCCCTGCAGCGTGACCTCGCGACGATCAATGCCGAACTGAAGCGGGACATCGAACAAACACGCAGCAATCTGACCCGTGACATCGAGCAAAGCCGCAACGAATTAAAACGTGACATCGAGCAATCCCGTAATGAATTTAAGCACGAAATTGACCAAACCCGCCTTGAATTAAAACGGGACATCGAGCAATCCCGTAATGAATTTAAGCATGAAATTGACCAAACCCGCCTTGAATTAAAACGGGATATCCGGGAAGCTGAACTCAGGCTGGAAGCCAGGTTAGCTGAAACCCGGGTAGAAATGGTCAAATGGATGGTAGGTTTTGGTATCGCACAAACCGGGTTAATCGTGGGCCTTGTGGCCAAATTCACTCATGCCCTCTGATTGTTCTGCCTGTTCCCTCACTGCCCCGGAGAATCCCCATGCCCCTCTCAAACAACCGCGCCCCGACCGGAACCGCTACCGCCAGCCTGCCGCCGGGTTCCATCAACACGCCTTACCTGCTGGCCGCCAGTACCCTGTTGCAGGGTTTTACCGATCCTGACAACGAGGTGCTGAGCGTAACCGCGCTTCACGTCGGGCCAGCCACCCTCAGCGCAACCGCAGCCGGTCTGTGGACGCTGACGCCCAAAACCAATTACGCAGGCCCGCTCAATCTGGATTATGTGGTGAGTGACGCCTGGGGCGGGGACATCGCCGCCAGCCAGACCCTGACGATCCAGGGAGCCAATCGCCCGCCCGCAGGCTCGGCAAACACGGCACCGCTGACATACAACGTGGATACGCCCGTTACCCTCACGTCAGCCCGTCTGCTGCAAGGGTTCACCGACCCGGACGGTGATGGTTTGGGCATCGCCGCCCTGTTTGCCGATCACGGTGGTCTCAACGCAGGCGGCAGTGACTGGACGTTCACCCCGGATGGCGGCTACGCAGGCCCGGTGGCACTGGATTATGTGGTGAGTGACGGACGCGGCGGCGAACTGGCGGCCAGCCTGACCCTCAATCCGGTGGCCACCAACGCCCCCAATACCGCCCCGGTGGGCGCGGCCTCGGCCCGGCTGCCGGATGGCAAACCGGATGTGGACTACCGCCTCGACAGCCGTTTGTTACTGCAAGGGTTCAGCGACCCGGACGGTGATGGTCTGAGCATCCCCGCCCTGTTTGCCGATCACGGTCGCCTGAGTGAAACCGGAAGTGGCGACTGGACGTTTACGCCGGATGCGGGCTATGCAGGCCCGGTGGCACTGGATTATGTGGTAAGTGACGGACGCGGCGGCGAACTGGCAGCCAGTCAATCGTTCCAGCTTGCAACCGCCCCGCCGGTGCCGGTCATACCGGCTCTGTCGATAGCCCCCGCCCGCTTCACTGAATCCAGCCGTGACCAGAAAGTCAGCGTCAGCGTCAGCCTGTCGGCGGCGGCTGCCCAAACCGTCAGCGTGCGCTATGCCGCCCAACCCGGTACCGCCAAAGCCGGCAGCGATTTCATACTCAAGGCCGGAACCTTGAGTTTCAAACCGGGCGAACTGCAAAAAACCATTGCCTTCACCCTCAAGGGCGACAAAAAGCCTGAGTCCACGGAAAGCTTCCAGATCACCCTGTCGGCGGCCAAAAACGCCAGCCTGACTACCGCCACGGCGGTCATCACCCTCGATGACGATGACAACCAAAACGGCGGTGGAACCGGCCTCATCAACAGGGTCAACGGCACAGCGGCCAACGACGTATTGAGCGGCAGCGGGGCGTCCGATGTTGTGAGCGGACTGGGTGGGGATGACACCCTCACCGGTGTGGCGGGTGCCGATACGCTCGATGGCGGTACCGGCAATGATTCACTGGATGGCGGCGACGGCAATGACCGGCTCCTGGGCGGGGATGAAAACGACACCCTGCTGGGCGGTAGTGGCGATGACACCCTGGAAGGCGGCGATGGCGATGATCTGCTGCAAGGCGGCGACGGCGCCGATCGTCTGTTGGGGGGTCCCGGTGCCGACACCCTGGCCGGTGGCAATGGCGATGATTTTTACGAAGTCGGGCAACGCGGTGATCGCATCATTGAGACCGGTCAGGCCGGTGGTGGCAGCGACACGGTGGAAAGCAGCATCGACTTCTCCCTGGCCGGTGCCGATCTGGAAAATCTGGAAAACCTGACCCTGACCGGCCTGGAAGACCTCAAGGCCACCGGCAATGACCGCAACAACCTCATCAGCGGCAATCCCGGCAACAACCGGCTGGATGGCGGTGCCGGTCAGGATACGCTCAAGGGCGGGGAAGGCGATGACACCCTCGACGGCGGCGGCAGTGCCGACCGGCTGGAAGGCGGCAATGGCTCCGATACCTATCTAATCAACAGCAACGATGACACCCTCATTGAGACGGCCAGGGGCGGCGATGCCGATACGGTGCAGTCCAGCATCAGCTATGTACTGGGCGATCATCTGGAATATCTGTTCCTGACCGGTTCTGCCAGCAATGGAGCTGGCAATGGCCTCGACAACATACTGACAGGGAATGGCATGCCCAACCTGCTATCCGGCAAGGACGGACAGGACGATCTGGCCGGTGGCCTGGGGCAGGATACCCTTGATGGTGGAACAGGCAATGACACCCTGGATGGCGGCGACGGCTGGGATACGGCGGTATTCAAGGCCAATCTGAGCCGGTTCAAACTGGGCTACGACAACGACAACCGGGCCTTTTCGGTTGAAGACAGCCAGAGCGGAGCCAGTTCTCTGGGCAGCGACCTGGCGCAGACGGTGGAAAAACTGGCCTTCGATGACCG
>CAIVXW010000238.1 GCA_903910005.1 uncultured Methylococcaceae bacterium | reverse complement strand
GTGTACTCCGAACACTCAGGTTTGGGTGAATATCAGTCAAAGGGGTGTTCAGTTTTCACGAACGTATCCGGATTTTGAGCGGCTGCGGCATGTTTTCGGGCGGTGCCTTCAAGGTTAGCCGCATACCGGCCAGGGCACTTTTCAAGGCATCATCCACATCGGCCTGGCCACTGCTACCGGCTAACTCGGCCCGGGTAACCCTGCCATCCGCAGCAATCCACACGCTGGCGATGGCAGAAAATTTCTGGCTTTTCACTTTATCGTTCAGGCTTCGCTGCAAGGCGTCCGCCAACTGACGCTGAATTTGCTGGCCGTAATAAACAATGGCATTACCCCCGCCGCCAATCAGGCCGTGCCCGCCCTTTTTGCCAACCAGGCCAAACGAATCAGACCCGGCCCCGCCTTCGCCATCAACCCCCAGATTGTCACCGGGCGGCGGCTCTTCCGCCTGCTCCGGTTCCGGTTCAGGCTCTTCAGGTTGCTCGATTTTTTCTTCCTTGATTTCCGGTTCCGGCGGTTTTTGTTCCGGCGGCGGCGGCGGCGGCGGTGGGGGGGGTTGAAGGACAGTGATCTGCTGCACCTGCTTCTTGGTGGAAACCGGTTTCTGGAATGCGTCCCGAAACACGTAAACAACCAGCATAACCACCAGAACCAGACCCACACCGATGGCGACGGGCAGGTACCGCATGTAGCGTTTATAGGACATGGTTACTTGACCAGTTTTTGTGTCACCAAACCCAGTTGGCTGATTTCCAGACGGGTTACCACATCCAATACCTCAATAACCCTTTCATACTGTATGGCTGCGTCTGCCTTCAGGACTACCGGAAGATCGGGCGTAGCCGCCTTGTATTGTGCCAGTCGGGTTTCGAGTTCCTGGATGGAAACCGGATAAGTATCCAGATAAATGGTACCGTCCTGGGTAATGGATATGGCTTTGGTTTTGGGCTTGGAAAGGGAGGGTGTTGAACTTGCCTTGGGCAAATTAACCGTGATTCCCTGCACGGTTGCGGTGGTCATGATGATGAATATCAGCAGCAATACATACGCCACATCCAGCATGGGGGTGATGTTGATGTCATCGTAAACCTTTTCTTCGGATTCGACTTTCATGACTTACATCTCCCGCTGGCGATCGGCGATTTTCTCGGTAATCATCGCCATGAATTCATCAGTGAATACCCGCATGTCAGCCACAATATCCTTGATCTGGGTCAGGAGGTAGTTATAGGCAAACAGTGCCGGGATGGCGACCGCCAGACCTGCCACCGTCGCCAGCAAGGCAGCGGCAATACCGGGTGCAATGGAGTTGATGTTGACATCGCCGGTTGCGGCAATCACGGCAAAGGTAATCATTACCCCGACGACGGTACCCAGCAATCCGAGAAACGGGCCACCGGCAATGGCGATGGTGAGCAATACCATGTTGCTGTTGAGGCGTTGACTCTCGCGTACCACCACCGAATCCAGTTTGACCCGAATGACATCCAGTGCCTCAGCCGACATGGGTCTGCCGCCGCTACCACGCCCCATTCGTTTTTTGACTTCGCGGATTCCGGCATGGTAAACCCGGTAAAGCGGCGAACTCTGAAAATGATCGTGTTTACCCATCATGGCCGTCAGGAACTCGGATCCCGCCAATTCCTTTTCTTCATCGGTTTCTTCCTGATCCAGTGCGGTCGGATCGCTGTCAGGACCCATGGCATCGTACTGCTCCATGAAAGCCTTGTTATCCTTTTTGATGCGGTTGATGACCATGGATTTGGTAACCATGACCAGTACCGCCACGATAAACATGACACCGGTCAGGCCAATGACGACCCACCCGTCAACGGTTACGTTCTGGATGATGACAACAAACGAATTGGGACCGCCTTCTCCCTGCTTGCCTTCATCCGCACCGACGTTGATGACGTTAAAGTCAGGACTCTGACTGCGGGCAATCAATTTGTACCAGTCCGGATCACGAGCCGCATTGGAAACCTGCACCTCGTCCAGTAAACCGGTCAGATACCCGCCCCTGGATTCATCGCCTCCCAGTACCAGACGGGGATTCATGCTGGCGGCACTCACCGCAACACTGCCCACCGGATTGCCGTCGACATAAAGTTCCAGTTTGCCGGAACCCAGCACCACGCTGACGTTATGCCACTGGCCCAACCCAGGAAGGCTGAAGGCAGCCGTCTCCGCGCTTTTGTCGCCGACATAACGGGCCACCAGGCCTGAATTGCGGGCCACCAGTTCGATTGACCGACTGCCATCCACAGCCCGGAATACATAGGCCTCGGCGGTAGCCTGATCCAGTTTGAGCCAGGCGGAAAAGCTGAACCCCTTGGCCGGATCAAATTGCAGGGACGGAGACGCCGGTACTTCGATCAGGCTCGAACCGGCAAACCGGGCCGCCGCACCAATCCAGCCCGCAGCATCCGCAACCGCCGTCGATTTAACGGCGTTGTTACCGTAAGCCGTCGCATCCTGGGCTTGCGGATTTTGCTCGTCAAAGTGAAATACCAAAGCCTGGTTGACGTCGTAGGTGCCCTTGCTGTCAGCGGCATCCTGAGCCTCCTCGTTGCCGTAATACATCCAGACGGTATCACTGTCGACACCACTCCTGACCTTGGGAGCCTTGACCCAGATAAGGGCCATCTCGTTGACCGGATCGAACTTTTCGACATGATATTTGAGCGGCGTTTTGTCATCCGCCATCATGCGGATGTCCTTGCCGCCCTCGTGTACCTCGGAAAAGTAACTGAAATTGCCGGTATGCAAACGCAACAGCAGCGGGAAATCGGCCACCCCGCCCTTGAGGTCGGCACCGGTTATACCGCCATCCAGCGTCATTTGTTTACGTGAAGACCAGTCATCATTCCACCAGGCGCAGGCCAACCCGGGAATGACCAGAAAAAACAGGAGTAGGTATCGGGATAATTTCATGTCTTGGAGATAAGCAAATTTTGAGAAAGGTACGCCCCTGATTGACGCTGGAACGCAAGGCCGGGGGAGCCAGGCGATCACTGCGGACAACATTGCTAGTATGTTGCCAAAATGTTTCAGATTGGTTACCAGCCCGATGCGGGTCAAGGCAGCCGGAACCCCGGAATCAATGGTCTGGCCACACCTGAAAAATCATTCCCTGACCCAATCCACCTGATCCCAGATTGATTCAACCCAGTTCTTTTCCACCGCCCTGACCCCGCCCAGCAGCCACTCCGCCACCATCGCGGCCACATCCGGATAATAAACCCGGATACTGGAACATCTGTCCAGCCAATGCTGAACCACTCGCCCGTCCAG
>CAIVXW010000237.1 GCA_903910005.1 uncultured Methylococcaceae bacterium | reverse complement strand
CAAACGCTGGGGTCATACCAAACTGCTAAGCCAGGTCAGCCCGGGCAAAACGGTCGAAGGTGTTTACGGTGCCCTGGTGGCAACCGGCCTGCTGGCCATCGGGGTGGGTTTGTGGGCCGGACTGGCCCCCATACAGATTGCGGACTTCATCTTTCTGACCGTCATTACCGTAGGCATCTCGATCTGCGGTGATCTGTTCGAGAGTTTCGTCAAGCGTCTGCGCGGCGTCAAGGACAGCAGCGGCATTTTGCCGGGGCACGGTGGTGTACTGGATCGCAATGACAGCCTGATCGCCGGGGTGTCAGTATTCTATGCCGGTTCCGTTTTACTGGGCATTTTCCTGAACACGGCAGCAATTGATCAACAGCCCATCCTCATTGATCCCGGCAGTGTCGGCGACGCCATTGAAATGCCGGGCGAAGGAGGCGAGGTGACGGAAGAACCGGAACTTGATGATGATGCGGCGAATCCCGACTCGCATCAGGATCACGCCGGCGCGGTTCACCCATGAAAGGCCTCTGCATACTGGGAGCCACCGGTTCCATCGGGGTCAGTACCCTTGACGTTGTGGCACGTCATCCCGATTGCTACCGGGTAGTCGCCCTGACGGCCAACAGCAATGTTGACCGGGCTCTGGAGCAGACCCGACAATTCCGGCCTGATGTCGTGGTAATGACGGATGAAACCGGCGCAGAAGCACTGGAATCCGGCCTCAAGCGGATCGGTCACCAGGGCACCCGGGTTCTGGCGGGTAGCGACGCCCTGATTACTGCCACAACCCTTCCGGAAGTCGACACGGTCATGGCGGCCATCGTCGGAGCGGCGGGACTTCTGCCAACCCTCGCAGCCGCCCGGGCAGGCAAAACACTGCTGCTGGCCAACAAGGAAGCCCTGGTCATGTCCGGCCCCCTGTTCATGTCCGCCGTCACTCAATCCGGAGCCCGACTGCTGCCCATCGACAGCGAACACAACGCGGTCTTCCAGTGCATGCCGCCGCACTATCAGGCCGGTCACCGGGCCGCACAAATTCGCCGGATCCTGCTGACCGCCTCCGGCGGGCCGTTCCTGCACAAACCGCTGGATGAACTGGCCCGGGTAACGCCGGAACAGGCAATCGCTCATCCCAACTGGGTGATGGGCCGAAAAATTTCGGTTGATTCAGCCACCATGATGAACAAGGGGCTGGAGGTCATTGAGGCCTGCCTGCTGTTCTCCATGCCGCCGGAGCAGGTGCAGGTTGTAGTACACCGCCAGAGCGTCATCCATTCCCTGGTTGATTATGTCGACGGCACGGTACTGGCCCAAATGGGCAATCCCGATATGCGTATCCCCATCGCCCACGCCCTGGCCTGGCCTGACCGGTTTGATTCAGGGGCGGAACCGCTGGATTTGTTCCAGGTCAAACGGCTTGATTTTGACCCCCCCGATTTTGACCGCTTCCGCTGCCTGCACCTGGCGTATGAAGCCGCCCGGGTGGGTGGCACGGTTCCGGCCATCCTGAACGCTGCCAATGAGGTTGCCGTCGCTGCTTTCCTGGAACGCCAACTGCCCTTTACAGCCATCCCCGAATTGATAGAACACTGCCTGAACACCGTGTCCTGCCAATCCGCTGAAACACTGGATACCGTACTGGAAGCCGACCGGCAGGCACGCGCAACCGCTCATCAACGCCTGCTACATTACCGCCAGCACTGACACCTTCATGCCCAGCCTGTTACACACCCTCTTCCACTTTCTGGTTGCCCTCGCGGTACTGGTCACCATACACGAACTGGGACAT
>CAIVXW010000236.1 GCA_903910005.1 uncultured Methylococcaceae bacterium | reverse complement strand
GGGCCAGTTGGGCACTTTCTGCACCTCATCCACCACCAGCAACGCGCCTTCACCCAACTGCAACGCGCTCTGCCACTGAGCCAACAACCAATTGCGATCAGCGGCCAGCAAGTCGTCGGCATTGGCGTAATGCGCCGGCCACAACCCCTGGGCCAGCAACTGCCGAACGCCCGTTGTCTTGCCAACCTGCCGTGGCCCCACTAGCACCTGAATCAACGGTGACGGTTCGCGCAAACGTTGCGCCATTGTGGCGACAAAGGGGCGATGGAAGAGGGGCTTCATGGATCTCGGTTCTTCGCTAGACCTGTCTAGTATAAATACAAGACAGATCTATGAAAATTTGGAATGGCCTGCCGTGCCGGCCGGACGTAGCTCGCGGAAGAATACCGGGCTGCCCAATTTGCGGCGTACCTGCCAGACCAGCACCCGCAACGGCAGTGCCAAAGCCTGCAGGCCAAAGGCGGCTAACAGAGCATCAAAGACTCGCTTGATAAACATGACTCATCGCCCGCCAGCCTGGGCTAGTTGACGAAACAGGTCGCCAAACTTTTGTACGCCCACGGCCAAAGCCAGGCGTTCCCTGTAATACGACTGCGCCTGCTGGCCCATCGCTTCCAGTTCGGCCCCGGATGTGCTGGCCAGTTGCAGTGCCGCTTGGGCTAAGGCCTCAGCGTCTTCCGATTCCGCCACTACCCCACCACCAGACTGTTTAACGAGATCAGCGGCATCGCCATCCACGGCCATCAACAAGGGTTTACCCACTGCCATGTAGGCTTGGGTTTTGGACGGGATAGTGATTTCAAAAATCGGGTCTTTGCGCAGGTGAACCAACAGGGCATCGGCAGCTTGCAAGTAGGCACCCACCTCGGCCATGGGCACTGCAGGTAAAAACACCACGTTGGCCAATTGCTTGCGTTCTGCCTCGTCTTTCAGATTATTCACCTCAACGCCACCACCCAGCATCAACCAGCACACGCGGATGCCTTGTTTTTGCAGTATTTCAGCAGCCGACAGCACCGAGCCCAACGCCTGGGCTTTGCCTATGTTGCCGGCGAACAGAATGCGGAACGGCCCATCTGTCGGGAAACCGGCTGGCACCTCACCGATGGGGGCGGCCAACGAAGCCTCATCCGCCCAGTTGTAGATCACACTCACCTTATCTTCGGCCACACCTCGTTGCAGCAATAAACGTTTGAAGCCGGGCGATAAAACAACGATGCGATCGACCCGACGGTAGACCCAACGACAAACCGCATCAACAATTCGAAGAGCACGAGGGTTGTTGAGCATCCCCGTCGCGCGCAACGTATCGGGCCACATATCCTGAATGTCATAGACAACAGGTATGCGTCGAAAGAAACGAATCAGGCTGGCAGAAATGCCTACCGTCAAAGGTGGGTGATAGGCATAGATGACATTGGCCCGTTTAGCCATGAACACGCCATAGAACAACGTCGAGGCGGCAAAGCTGAGGTAGTTCAGAACGCGCTTGACGGCAGACTGATCATGATTCGGGTAAAGCGGCACTCGCGTGATGTGAACCCCATCGATGAGCTCGCGCTGCAACCATTTGATTTTGTAGCCAGGGTAAACCTTGCCGCCCGGGTAATTCGGAAAGCCGGTCACGACCTCCACGTCAAAGCCTTGCCGCACCAACTCGCGGGCAAACACCAGCCCTTTGAACGTGGGTTCCGGGTCAAACCACTGGGTCAGCAGCAATACGCGCGTGGGTTTGGGCACGGACACGCTTCAGTACTTCTTCCACACCACGCGGTTCACGTAGTCGGTGTAGCTGTGAATGATGCGCACCACCTTCTCGCTCACGTTGGGCATGCTGTAGTCGGCCACCAGGCGCAATGCGCGCTCCGCGCCACGGGGCTGGCTTTGCAAGATGGCCAAGCCCTGGCGAACACGCTCCACTTCAAGGCCGACCATCATTACGGCGGCCTCTTCCATGCCTTCGGGGCGTTCGTGCGCCTCGCGCAAGTTAAGTGCCGGAAAGTTCAGGATGGAGGATTCCTCATTGATGGTGCCGCTGTCTGACAGCACCGTCTTGGCTTGCATCTGCAGGTTCACATAGTCGTGAAAGCCCAAAGGCTTCATCAGGCGTACCAGTGGATGAAACTTGGCGCCGGTGGCATCTACCCGCTTCTGGGTGCGCGGATGGGTCGACACCACCACCGGCAAGCCATGGTCTTCGGCCACGGCATTGAGCACCGCCACCAGTTTGGTGAACGACTTGTCGGACTCGATGTTTTCTTCGCGGTGCGCGCTGACCACAAAGTACTGTTCCGGCGACAAGCCCAGGCGCGACAAGGCGTCTGAGGCCTGAATCTGCGGCAGGTAATGGTGCAGCACCTCATACATCGGGCTGCCGGTCTTGATGACTTGATCGGGCGGCAGGCCTTCGCGCAGCAGGTAGTCGCGCGCAATGGTGCTGTAGGTGAGGTTGATGTCGGCCGTGTGGTCCACGATGCGCCGGTTAGTCTCTTCGGGCACGCGCTGGTCAAAACAGCGGTTACCGGCTTCCATGTGGAAGATGGGCACTTTGCGGCGCTTGGCTGGAATGACCGACAGGCAACTGTTGGTGTCACCCAGCACCAGCATCGCTTCGGGCTGCACCTGGGCCAGCACGCCATCCACAGCGGTAATGAGATTGCCAATGGTATTGGCAGCCCCGGTGCTGCCCTCGGCGCTGTTCAAGAAGAAGTCGGGCTTGCGCACACCCAGGTCATCGAAAAACACCTGGTTCAGCTCGTAGTCGTAGTTCTGGCCAGTGTGCACCAGGACATGGTCGCAATGCGCGTCCAGTGCGGCCAGCACACGAGACAGGCGAATAATTTCTGGCCGTGTCCCCACGACCGACATGACTTTGAGTTTTTTCATGCTTGATCCTGTTTCATTGTTTGATCGATTGCCAAGACCTGCATGGCAATTGGTGCGATTCTGTCGAGCAAGGCGTGAATGACAGGGACGCTTTCAACAGCCTCATTGAGATAGGCCGCCTTGAGTGCGTCGTCTTCTGGATAATCGTGCGCAAACCTGTTGCGAATTGCGCGCAACAGGCCCCAGCTCTCAATATCTACCAAATAGCCCAGTTGCTCGAGCCGATGTAATTTGTCGAGCATCGGTCGGTCTTCGTAAGGTTCTTGAAGGTAAGCCAGCACAGCGGGAAAAAGCCGTGCGCCCATGGCGTCTTGCAACTTGGTAAAGCGCAGAATGAATTGGTCCCAGTCCTGGACCTGTTCATCATCCATTGCGCTCACAAACTCGGGTGAAGCGGGCAGATAGGGCGCCAATGCCGCCAGCGGGTGCTGAAGATGATGCATGTGCCGCGTGCATTGATGCCAAGCCTCAGCGAAACGAGAAGCCACCTCGTCCATCACAACACCACACCTTGCGTGCGTGCCACCTCATACACTCCGGGGTACAGGCGCCGATTCGGATAATCAATCAATACGTCGACCTTCTGCTCACCCAACGTCGAATAGAGCGTTGCAAGAAACCGGGTATGGGCCCGGGCGATCTGCTTCGGGTCGGTCAAGTGCGTTTCGATTAGAAGGTCGATATCGCCCCCCCTGCCGTGGTCTGCAAGGCGGGAGCCAAACAAACGCACAACTGCATCCTCGTCAAAACAGACCCTTGCCAGTCGTTTCAGTGTTTGCCGTTCAAATTCGGATATACGCATCGAGCTTCCATGTGGGGCGTGCCAGATTTTGGCTCTTGGTTACCTCAGGTGCCTTTCGCCGCCTAATGGAAAATCTGGGTTCAATACACCGTGTCGTGGTCCCCCACCTTGAGCAACACGATTTCGTGACCCTCGACCAGCATCTCGAGGGTAATGCGATACGAGAGGTTGATAGAAACCGAGTGCACCCCGGCCAGACGGCCGCCCAGCGCATGCAACCGCAAAGAGGGGTGAAATGGGTTCAGTTCCAGCAGCTGAAGTGTTTTCAGGTATTGCGAGCGCATCTCGGGGTGCCTTACCAGCCATTTGGCGGCTTGGCGGTTGTAGGTTTCGGTAAAAACCAGGGAAAACGTCGTCACAGGGCATCCAGCCTGGCCAAGTGTGCCTCTGGGCTTTCCTTGACTGCACGCCCTGCGGCCATGTCGGCACGTGCTTGGGTCAAAGCGACTTCCAGCTCGTATTCACGCAAACGCTGGTAATAGGCCAAGTCCACCACCACGAAACGTTCCTTGCCCCGCACGGAAACAATGGCCTCGTCATGCGCGGCCAGTACCGCCTCGATGGCGGCAACGCCCTTGGTCTTCAAATCGTTGGCACTGATGTGTGGCATGACTATGCGTCCCTACAAAAGCTTTATCGTACCATCAATAGCGCGATTTAGAGTGCGCAAGAAAAAGTATCCGGCCGTGCTCGGTCAAACACCTCGTTCGCCCACAGCATCACCACCATCTCGTCGTCGCCCACGTTGGTGATGTCGTGCGACCAACCGGGTATCGTATCCACCACCACGGGTTTTTCGCCCGACGTGCGCAGTTCATACAACTCATCCGTCAGCAGATGCCTGAAGCGAAACAAGGCCTGACCCTTGATCACCAGAAACTTCTCGGTCTTGGTGTGGTGGTAATGCCCACCCCGGGTAATGCCCGGGTGCGCAGTAAAGAAGCTGAACTGGCCGCAATCCGGCGTTTTCAGCATTTCAACAAACACGCCGCGCGGGTCACCATACTGTGGCACCTCATACGCAAACTTGTCGTTGGGCAGGTAGCTGACATAGGTGGCATAGAGCGCCCGCACCAGCCCCGTACCCACGCGCTCGCTCATCAGTGACGTGCGGCACGCACCAAACGCCTTGATCTGCTCGGCCAACTCACCCAACGTAATCGCATACTCGGGTTGCACCACGGCTTGCGTAACACCAGCAATTGGCGCCGCCAAAGACTCAATCAAGGCCGTCACAACATCATCCACGTACACCAGGCGCACCACGGCGGACGGGTCGTTGACCTGGATGGGCAAATCACGCGCCAGGTTGTGGCAGAACGTGGCCACCACCGAGTTGTAGTTGGGCCGGCACCACTTGCCGAACACCCCAGGCAAGCGGAACACCACGCAAGGGTTACCCGTGGCCTGAGCCAAGTCTTGCACGGCCTCCTCCGCAGCCAGCTTGCTTCGCCCATAGGGGTTATCCCGCTCGGCCTGAGTGGACGAAGCCAGCACCAAGGGCACAGTGCGCCCGGTGTTGCGGATGACGTCCCGAACTGCATCGCACAGTGCAGCGGTCAGCCCCGTGTTCACCTGCGCGAAAGCCGCCTCATCGGCGGGACGGTTTTCACCGGCCAGGTGAATCACCGCATCTGCCTCGGCCACCAGGGCAGGCAACCGGGCCACCTCGTCACCGCGTACAAACGTAATGGCCGAATGGTCTGGCAGCTCACCCAAGCGCACCAACAGGTTTTTGCCAATAAAGCCATTGGCCCCGGTAATCAAAATTTTCTTCATCTCAGTCATTCAGCCTCAATGGCCCATTCCTCTACCGCCAACCCTGGCACACGGTGAAACTCCCGGGCATTGTTTGTGATCACCACACTGTCTTCGGCCAACGCATGGGCCGCAATCATCAAATCCATACCACCAATGGGTTTACCAGACCGCTCCAGCACGGCACGAACCTGCGCATAACACTGTGTTGCCTCTACTGGCCATGGCCGAACATCAAAACCGGCAAGCCAAGCTTCAACGGCGGCCTGAAAACGGGGGGCGCCCAACTTGGCCGCACCAAAACGAAGCTCCGCCGCCACAATGGCTGAGAGCCACACTTGCCCTCGGTCCAGCGTGGCAAAGCGCTCAATCATGCTCGGGGGATGTCGGCGCAGGATGTAACTACAAATATTGGTATCCAGCGTGCGCCGCATGCCCATATCTCAGGACCAATCGCGCACTTGCGCAGGCGCATCCAGCCGATCGACCAGAAACTCCGCCGGCAAGGCCACGGTACTGGCATAAAACTGCTGCAACCAGCGCCCCATGTCTTGCTCAAGCGGCAGTTCGGGGTGCAACCAGATATCGTTGCCGATTCGCTCCAAGCGTACCTCCTTAACCTGCAAACGCCACTTGGCTGGCCAACGCAAAGCCTGGCTCCGGCCACTCATGAACACCCGTGCTGTGATCG
>CAIVXW010000235.1 GCA_903910005.1 uncultured Methylococcaceae bacterium | reverse complement strand
GTTTCAATCCGCTCCCGGGGGTTAGCCCGGGAGATACAGCGTGGCTGCGAGACCATGATAGCACGGGCTGAAATCGGGTAAATGCGCGAACCTCAATTTTTTTGCCTGTCTCCGCCCTGATCCAGGCGTGCGGTCGAGCCTGAACCCGCATACACACTGGGTTCTAGCGATGCGCGAACCCCCCGGGTTTTCACAACAGCTTGGGGTTCGCACAAAAAGGGCGGTTGGCTATTTTTTGTGATCATAACGATAGTTTGGCGTTTGCACATGGTTTTTGTGTCGTCGCTCATGATGGATTCCTGGCAGTTTTCCTGCCCACCCCGTTCGTACTCCCGGGGCACTGCCGTTAAGACTGTAGGGGCGACCAGCCGGTCGCCCCTGCGATTGACGTTTTTACTGGCGGCCTGTGTGAATGCATTCGCCCCTATAGCGGGGCTCAGAACTCCCGGGGGGCGAAATGTCGCCTACGGATGCTTTTGCAAGCGGGCTGCGCTGTTATTCCAGTGCCATAATTCCACGCCTTCGGGCAGTTTTTCAGTATTAATGCTGACCCGGTAATCTTCAAACCGGCGCGGCGATATTTCGCTTGAAACCCGCTGTATGTCGATTATTTTGCCAAGGTCAAGCAGGGTATGAGCGGGGGCACAGCCAAGTCGGGCCTGACGCTGCCGTTGAGCGGGATCGCTGTCAGTGCCGGTGTGTTTGAAGACATACAGTCCACGGCAGGCCATATACCCTTTGCTGGCGGAGCGGTCGTGGTCGTACATGTTGGCCAGTGCCTCAAAAAACAGGGCCAGGTCATCTTCGCTGAAACCGGTTTCTTCGGCGAGATGGGCACTGATGAAGCCTTTGGCAACGTAAAGTCCGTAGGGAATCAGGTTTTTGCGGCCCATGGTGCGGAGTTTGTCTTCAGGCTGTTGGTCTTCCCAGGTTTGAAAATCTGCCGAACTTTTGGCTCCCTTGACGTTTTCGGCCACGGCCATGCGGGTGATGGAAATGTCCATCGGCAGTACCGGGTCAAGTGAACGGGCAAAGGCAAACTGAATGGGGCCGCGTACCTGGCCGGCGTTATCCCCGGTACTCATGACGGCTCCAAAACTGCGGACATCGTAGAAGTTTTGGCACATCCAGTTGCGGGCTTGTTTGACCTTGTCCTTGGAAGCACTCTTTTCCAAAAGTCGGCCACCGGTCGCTTCATGGGCGCGGGCAATGGGACGGTTGAGGTTGCTGGCGTGTTCAACAAAGATGGCATGTGGCATCTGGTTGCCCCGGGCCAGTTGCACGTAGTTTCTCACCCGGCGTTTCAGGGCTACGTCGGAAACCAGGCCGTGCATGTCTTCGGGGTCAATGCGCGGGGCGTTGCCGGCATCGGGATCACCGTTGGGATTGCCGTTTTCGCAATCAAACAGGAACAGGAATTCGTAGCGGTTGGTAAGGGTAGTCATGGGTTTTCTCCGGTTGTTGGAAATGGGTTGGATGGTGAGCGGGAGATGTCTGGTTTGGCTTTAACTAACTGACATTGTCCGGTTCAGTAAATGGATTTATCAGTCTAACATGGGTTCTTTTTACGTCTGATTCGTTACGTGTCACCAGAATAAGGTTATGTTCAAGTGCTGTCGCTGCCAGTAACGCATCTACCACGGGAAGTGGATCAGGGACTCCCAAATGCCCCCATCTATCTGCTATTTCACGAGTTATCGGCAAAATTCGATCTGATAATTCTCTTTCCATACGCAATAGCCATAAATTGATTTGATGGCTTGCGTATGGGTCACGTTTGCGTAGACGTTCAACGCCATTACGTATTTCACCTATAGTAAGAACAGAAATGTAAATATCTTCGTCATTGACACTCGATATCCATTTTGTTACGCCAGGATTTGCGCGGCCTTTCTTGCGAAATTCTGACAGGACATTGGTATCAATCAGAAATCCCATTGCTCACCTCCTCGATCATCACGCTGTCGTTCAAAGTCGGCATCTTCACCGACGTCAGGCATTTCATTCAGTAAATTCTTGATGCTTCCACTGGGTTGATGAGGCGTGGGTTGGCTTTCAAAAATAATAGCCACTCGTACTGGCCCAGGAGGTATTTCATCAGGAACCTTTAATCCCAGATAATGATCAGATGAAATGTGTGTTGTTACTTCGTAGTATTGAGTTGCCATTTGTTTTTTCTGCTGTCGGTGTGTTTAAAGACATAAAGTCCAGGGCAGGCCATATAGCCTTTGCTGGCGGATTTGTCGTGACCATACCTATTGGCCAGTGCCTAAAAAAACAGGGCCAGGTCATCTAAAAAATACCTCAGCCTGGGAGTCCATGGTTATCGTAACCGAGTATGTCATCGGCAGACCGGGTATCCAGTTTTTGGAGTTCAGAACAGCGTTGGCTGATTTCAAGAATGGCTGCATATTTTTCATGGCGAGTTATCATGGGGTTATCCCTTGCTTTTTCCCTGAGGTTTTCCAGCAGGTTTACTATTTCCCTGTTGACTGAGTGCTGATGGGTGTGTGCCTGTTGTTTTAGCCAGTCGAATAATTCGTCCGGTACATCATCCAGTGTCAGCGTTTTCATGGATTCTTTGCTCCATTTTTGCCTTCCCGCAAAGCCGCCAGTTGCTGGTAATAGCCCAGGGCAAACAGGCTTTGTTGTTCCAGGCTGAGGTTTTTGGGGATGTCACTCAGGCTGGCCATGACATCGGCAATCTGTTGTTCATACCACCAGGCCAAGCCACCTTCGAGTTTGTTGAGGTGGTTTTTGGCGTTGGCAGCCAGGCGGCCTATCACCAGACCGGGGGTCTGGCTGGCGGCGGTGTAGTAGCGTTGCACGACTCCGGCCCCGACGTCGCCCAGGGCGGCGCGTTGCAGGTTGGCGAGTACCGCCAGCAAGCGGCCACAGTGGTAGGCGGGGCTGGGGTGTTCGGGGTTGATTTTGGCT
>CAIVXW010000234.1 GCA_903910005.1 uncultured Methylococcaceae bacterium | reverse complement strand
TCAAGTCTGCCCGTAGCTACCAGTTTGAAGAAAAAGGCCTGGCGCGATCCGCCGGGCTTTTTTTTGCCTGCAATTCCGGGCCTTTCAGCCCGGTTCGATCCGTTCAAGGGCCAGCAACGGCAGAATGGCCCTGATCCAGGGATCCCGGGCAAAATACGACTGTATGACATGCGGCTTGAGGTGGTTGGCCAGCGCGATCAGGGTCATCGCCTGATCCAGGCTGAGATAACTGTAGGACACCGCCCCCGTTAGCGGACTGACCGCATCGTAAAAACCAAAATCGCCGTAAACCGGATAGCGTTCGCTCAGGGTTCTGAGGTTGGCAATGGCTTCGGTTGGTTCGGTCATCAGGGCCAGGGCCGAGACGTGCGGCGTCACCACACCGGCTCCATAGCCCTTGATGCCCAGAACGCGGACGCCGTATTCATCATAATGAGCCATGCTGCCGGGCGTGGAACTGGGCGACATGCCCCAGACCGGATAGCTCAGGTCTTCGAGGGCGTGGAGCCGGTGAATGGTGGTATGGACGCGATCGTTATAGCCCAAACCGTGCGGAGCCTGTGACAGTTCGTCCAGCACCAGTCCGGGCATCAGGGCCTCGAACAGGCTACCGCCCCAGGACGGCACATAGCGAAACTCCCGCCACTGATAATACCCCCCCATCCAGCGGTAGCCGTTGCCAGTCTGCTCGGTGCGGGCCACCGGTGTCTGTGACTGCCAGCCGTAGTCCGGCGGAAAGGTTCTGATCAGATTGAACCAGTGCGTCGGGGCAACATCGCCCTTGCCAATGGCAATGAGGCTGCCCAGTCGTGATTCGGCGTACATCACGCCATAGTGCATGTTGGAGTGCTGCCCCAGGTTGACATGGTAGCCGTGCGACATCAGGCCGGTTTGGGAATCGTGGAACAGGCGATAATCCGCCGTCCCGATCAAATCGGTGCAGCGGGCAGCCAGTTCGGGAAAGGCCTGGCGGACGACCATCAGGCTGGCAGTCAACCAGGCCGAATCGACAAACGACACGAAATGGCTGGTACGCTCCAGGGTAGTGGTGTTGTAGTAGTTGTAGAAAAACCCGTTCCAGGTTTCCAGTGTTGCCAGGGTTGTCAGGGTGGTGGTCAGTTTCTCCAGGGTATCAGGACGGTTGATCAGGCCCAGTTCATGGGCCGACACAACCGCCAACAGATAGAGTCCGGCGGTTGAGATGTTGGTGTAATCGCCGATTGCCGCCCGTTCCGGTGCCAGTGAGTCGGGGGCCAACTGGATGCGGTCGATGGGCAGGCCGTGACGCCAGTCCACCAGGGCTGCCACGCCGCGCCAGGTATCGGCTGCGATCCGGGTCAGGAATGCCAGGTCATCGCGGGGCAGCGAAGCCGCTGCGGTCAGAAACTGTCCGGGCCATCCGGCCAGGCGGCCACGCAATGCCGTCTGTACCCGGTGTTCACCGCCCAGCAACGCCGCCCAGGCACTGCGCTGTTCGGGAATCAGCGGATCATTGGAGCCGGATCCGGGCTGGCCGGTCTGGATGAGGCTGATATTGCCCAGCGTGAATGTCCCCTTGTGGCGTTGGGTTGGCAGGGTCGGGATGGCAATGGCCAGGGCATTGAGGTGTTCCAGCCGGCCGATGCCGATGATTTGATTGAGTGGAATCACCACCCGTTTCCAGTCCGGTGTAATGCCGCTGATCCGGTAACGGGCCACGGCCTGTTTGCCGGGCCAGCCGGGATCAGGGCGTTCAAGCCGCAGTTCCAGTTCAGTGCCGGTGGCCTGTCCCGCCTCCCCCCTGATCCAGAATGCCAGATGATCGAAGCCGGTGGCATCCAGATCGGGCAAGGTTTGCCGCAACCCGTAGCCGGTTTCCAGCCCGGTGGGCCGGGTAGCAGGCAGTTCATAACCCACCTGTATGGCCGGATGGTCTTCCGGGTCGGTACCGCTCGGGCGGGTGCTGACCCATGATTCTGATTCGGGGCTGGTTTTCCAGCCGACCGGCAAGTGATTCGGGCTGGCGGTGCTGAAATCAGCCACAACCGCCTGCGTCCGGGCCGGTGGCAGAAACGGACCCAGATCGTGCGCTTCCAGCCCGGCGGCCCACCACAGGAACCCGATTCCTGCATACCAACGGCTCATGGGGTTCATGCGTTATCCAGACGTATCAGTCCCATCTTGGCCAGACCGGACAAGGCCAGGGCAGTCGGGCCGAGTGCGTACCCGGCCTGGCGGGCCAGTTCATCCAGCGTAATGGCCTGCTCCGAACACAGACACAACAAGCGTTCGGCCACCTCGGGTCGCGGCAGCACCTTCCCGGCATAGTTGTAGAGCCCGTGTTCCAGGAGTTCCGGGTAAGTGGCTCCGGGACGTGTCGGCAGACGCCGTATCCGGGTGGCGGGTTGCAGCAGGTGGGTGGGGTAGTGCATGAAGGTTCGATACGGATCCTGACGGCCCGGTGCCACCCGGGGAGCCTGGCGGATGAGCGAACTCAATGTATGGTCTCGGCTGGCGTCCTGGCGGATGCGGGCCAGATCAGACCAGAGTGCCTGATAGTGCCGGTATACCACCGCCCAGTCATAGTGTTCGCGGGCACGTTGTCGGGCTGCGGCTCCCAGCCGGGTTCGCAGGGACGGGGTCTGGATCAGGGTACAGAGGCGGTCAACCAGTACGTCTTCATCGACTGACACGGTCTGACAATTGAGACCACAGTAGAAATCATAATTGTCGGTGCCCGCTTCATAGGCCCGTGCGTAGGTCTCGCCCAGATCGGGCGGCGGCATCCAGGTGGGAATGCGAAAGCCATCAATGCCGTCCCGTACCGTGTCCCTGTAGCCGTCCCAGTCACTGACCAGAACCGGCAGACCGGCTGCCATGGCCTCCACCGGGGTCAGGCCGAAGGACTCCTGAATGTTGTCGGATAACGAGATGAACAGATCGGCAGCAGCCCAGCAGTGTTTCTGCTGGTCGAAATCCCTGCCGTCGACAAACAGGGTTTTGACGGCGGGGCAAAACCTTCGGGCTCCATCACGGAAGGCCTCGGCAATCGCCTCATTGGCAGAGGCTCCGTACTGGATCAGGGTCAGCGGTTGACCGGTGCGTTCGCAGGCGAGTTGCAAGCCGCGATACATCGGGTGGGGATGGGCTTTGGCGTGGAACGACAACCGCCCCACGAACAGGATTACGATCTCGTCTGCTGACAGTTGCAGATGACTGCGGGCCTGCTGCCGGTCTTCCGGTGTGAAATCAAAGTCGTGGCAATGTACCCCCAGCGGAATCACCGGAAGCTGCGGCAGGGTAAGGCGCAATCCGGAACCCAACCGCCATTGCAGGTATTCCTGCTGACGTTCCAGCAATTGTTTGACGCTGGCCGCCACGGCACTGGAGGTGGAAATCAGGGCATCCCAGGGCATGACCGGCGCGTCCAGCAGTCCGGTGATGTTATCCATGGCCGTATGTGAAGCGACCGTATGGGTCACCCCCACCAGCGAGTAGGCATTCACCCCGACACGCAGGCGCAAGCGGGCCGGATCACCCAGACCGGGACCGGGAAAATAAAGGGTGCCGATGGGGATAACCCGCTCGATTTGATCGAAGGGAATCCAGTCAATGTTCGCCACGGCCGGGTTGAACCCTTTAAGCAAGTGGGCGAAGGTTCGGGCCGATTGCAGCGTCTGGGCGTAGACCGACACCGGCTGGTTTGAGTGAGCGGCGGCAACGGCCCGCAGAAAAGCGTGACCGGCCGCCTGGCGACCCATCAGTTTGGGACCGGTCAGCAGGTAACCGTCCGGGTCGAAGAACAGGGCAGCGGTGGTCATTGGCTGATTGTGGACTGAAGTGGATTGAAGCGGGCAGGAATGGCAGCCAGCCGGGCCTGACGGGCCTGTTCGAGCCGGGTTCGGTCGGCGATGAGTGCCTGGTAATACGCCGCCCGTTCCCGCACCTGTCCGGCCTGCATCCGCCGGGTTTTGACATAGTCCAGCCCAAGGGCACGTCGGCCAGCCAGGGCTGCGGGGTCGGCGGTAGCCGCCAGCAATGCGGTCAGCCAGTCAGCCGCCGTGTCGGCAAACCAGCCGATGTCGCGGTGTTCGGGGCGATCAGCATAGATCAGGGAGGAACACACCGGCACCACCCCGGCTGCACAGCATTCGATGAACTTGAGATCGGATTTCATCCGGTTGAACGGGGTATCACGCAGTGGCAACAAGGCCAGGTCACAGGAAGCCAGCACCTTCATGTAGTCCGGTTGTGGCAAGGTGGGATGGAATACCTTGGCGCAGCCTGACGGCAGGGCAGCAAAAAAGGCCTGATCGTGTACCACCACAAACTCAATGGCATCGCCGCGCTGATCGGCCAGGTGTTGCCAGACCGTCTGCAGCGGTCGCCAGTCGGCTTCCCGGTTGAGGGCACCGAAAAAAATGCGAATCCGTCCGCCCTGTTTGGGTACGGTGGCAGGGATCAGCGGCAGTTGGTGAATGGCATTGGCAAACAGCCGTACCTCCGGATTCCAGGCACGGATCATTGCCGCCAGCGGTTCGGTGCTGACCGTCACCGCATGCACTGCGCGGTAGGCATAAAAATCCGATT
Organism: uncultured Methylococcaceae bacterium; assembly: GCA_903910005.1. Classification (GTDB taxonomy): domain Bacteria; phylum Pseudomonadota; class Gammaproteobacteria; order Methylococcales; family Methylococcaceae; genus CAIVXW01. The sequence continues at coordinate 12,671 of CAIVXW010000234.1, read as the reverse complement.
CGACAAATTCGCGCCAGTGGTGCGGATCGTCGTCCATGTCCTGAATAATCACCCAGCCCTTGTCGATCAGTTTTTGCAGCGACTGGATAAAGGGTGGATGGATCAGGAACTGGCGTTGCAGGATCAGCACCCCGGCCGCCCAGTCGGTTGGCAGGGAGATGCCCTGCTCTGAATGGATGACCCGACTGTGGGGCAGGCTGGCCAGAGCCCTGAGTGGATGGTCGATGCGGGCCTCGGTCACCCCGGCCTGTTTACGCAAGCCGAATCCGGCCACGTGCAGACGGGTCGGCACCGGGCCGTTGACCGCCCGGATGACCCACTGCAAGGCCGAGAGGTTTTGCCGGATTCGCTCCGGAGGAGTGCCCAGTCGGTCGGCCAGACTGGTGAACAACTCGACTGCCTGGCGGGTTTTGTCAGGCTGGATAATCCGGGGTTTGGCGTCGAGTACCGTCCACCCCGCCCCCCGGAACAGCTCAATCGCGGTTTCCAGGGTGAAGAAACGCAGATGGGTGCGATCCAGCAAGCCCTGGTCGGCGTAATCCCAGCGTCCCTGCAATTGCTGCAACAAAAGCGACCAGTGGGCGACGTTGGGAATACAGGCCACGCAGGTGCCTCCGGGTCGTACCTGCTGACGCAACCGGGCCAGACACTGCCAGGGATCATGCAGATGTTCCAGCACATCCCCAAACACCAGTACATCGGCGGGTTGTCCCGAAAGGGCCGCAGCCAGCCGCTCTACCACGGCCGGTTGCTCAATATCGCCCGTCACCACCCAGTCCAGTACCGGGCGGGCCGCATCGGCGGCCTCGGGGTGCAGTTCCACGCCACCATACCGGCTGGCCGGGTTACGGGCGCGGTAGGCCGCGCCCAGCGAACCGGTTCCACAGCCAATCTCGACCAGCGTACCGGCATCCAGTGGCAGCCAGTCAAGCAACTCCGGATTGACATTGGCGAAATAGGTGGTTCCGGCCATGTCAGACATCCAGGTAGTTGACTTCCAGGGCGTTTTTTTCAATGAAATCGCGGCGCGGTTCTACCTGATCGCCCATCAGGGTCGTGAAAATCTCATCCGCCGCCATGGCATCCTCAATCCTGACCTGCAACAGGCGGCGGGTGTTGGCATCCAGGGTGGTTTCAAACAACTGATCCGGATTCATCTCGCCCAGCCCCTTGTAACGCTGGATATGCTGGCCCCTGCGGGCTTCATTCATCATCCAGTCAAAGGTTTGCCTGAAATTGCTGACCGGTTCGCGCTTGTCGTCGCTGGCTATGAAGCTGTGTTCACCGTAAATGCCTTCCAGTTCGATACCAAACTGGCGGAGCCGCCGGTAATCGCTGCTGTGGAAGAAATGGGCATGCAGGTCAAACTGTTTTTCTACCCCGTGCAACCGTTTGCAGAACCGGGCGGCCCATTCGCCGCTGGACTCTTCACGGCGCAGCGTGACGCTAAAGCCGGTGCTACCGGTTTCCTGCCGGTTGAGGGCATCGGTCAGGTTGTCGAACCACTGTTGGCAGGCAGCCACATCGGCCATGCGTTCCGGGGTCAGGCTGGGTTGATCAATCAGGGCTTCCAGCAGGCTGGCATCGTAGCGGTGTGCCAGTCGGTTGATGAGGGTCTGTACGCCCAGGTATTCGCGGGCCAGTTTTTCCAGAGCCTGGCCCATCACCGGGGGGGTATCCTCGTGGGCAAACAGCCGGGTCTTGTCCAGGGCCAGTTGCAGCAAATAATTATCCAGCTCGGTATCGTCCTTGACGTATTGCTCCTGTTTGCCTTTTTTGACCTTATACAGGGGTGGCTGGGCGATATAAACGTGACCCCGCTCAATCAGTTCCGGCATCTGCCGGTAGAAAAAGGTCAGCAACAGGGTGCGGATATGCGAGCCATCCACATCGGCATCGGTCATGATGATGATGCGGTGATAACGCAGTTTGTCGGGGTCGTATTCTTCCCGGCCAATACCACAGCCCAGTGCGGTGATGAGGGTGCCGACTTCTTCCGAGGCAATCATCCGGTCAAACCGGGCCCGCTCGACGTTGAGGATTTTACCCTTGAGCGGCAATATGGCCTGGGTACGCCGATCCCGCCCCTGCTTGGCCGAGCCACCGGCTGAATCCCCTTCCACCAGGAACAATTCGGACAGGGCCGGGTCGCGCTCCTGGCAGTCTGCCAGCTTGCCGGGCAGTCCGGCGATATCAAGGGCGGTTTTGCGCCGGGTCATGTCCCGGGCCTTGCGGGCCGCTTCGCGGGCACGGGCCGCCTCAATCATCTTGTTGGCGATGAGTTTGGCAATGGCCGGATTTTCCAGCAAAAAAGTATGGAACCGATCTGCCAGGGTGGATTCCACGGCGGCTTTCACCTCGGATGACACCAGTTTTTCCTTGGTTTGCGAGGAGAATTTGGGATCAGGCACCTTGACCGACAGCACGGCGGTCAGGCCTTCGCGGGCATCGTCGCCGGAAGTGGCGATTTTCTGTTTTTTCAGTAGCCCCTGTTCTTCGATGTACTGGTTGAGGGTACGGGTCATGGCACTGCGGAATCCGGCCAGGTGGGTGCCGCCGTCGCGTTGCGGAATGTTGTTGGTGTAACAGTAAATGTTTTCCTGATAAGAGTCATTCCACTGCAGGGCAACTTCCACCCCCACCCCGTCTTTATCTGCCTGAAAATGAAATACCCGCTCGAACAACGCGGTCTTGTTTTTGTTGAGATGCTCAACAAAAGCCCGGATGCCCCCCTCGTATTCAAAGACGTCCGCCCGGCTGGTTGCTTCCTCCAGCAGGGTGATGCGAACGCCTGAGTTAAGGAAAGACAATTCCCGCAGGCGTTTGGCCAGAATGTCGTAGTGAAACTCAATGTTGGAAAAGGTTTCCGCACTGGGTTTGAAGCGGATGCGGGTTCCGGTCTGGCCGGTGTCGGCGACAGCCGCGAGCGGGGCCAGGGGTTCACCGTGACGGTATTCCTGATGGTAGCGTTTGCCATCGCGTTCGATGGTGAGCAGGAGGGTCTCTGACAGGGCGTTGACCACCGATACGCCCACCCCGTGCAGGCCGCCGGATACCTTGTAGGCGTTATCGTCAAATTTACCGCCGGCGTGCAGCACCGTCATGATGACCTCCGCTGCCGAGCGGCCTTCCTCGGCGTGGATGTCGACCGGAATGCCCCGGCCATCGTCACTGACGCTGACCGACTGATCGCCGTGCAGGGTGACCTGGATATTGGTGCAGTGGCCGGCCAGGGCTTCGTCGATGGAGTTGTCCACCACCTCAAAAACCATGTGATGCAGGCCGGTGCCATCATCGGTATCGCCGATATACATGCCGGGCCGTTTACGGACGGCATCCAGGCCTCTCAATACCTTGATTGAAGAACTGTCGTAATCGCTGGCTGTGTTGCGGGTTGTCATGTCGTTTTCGTGGTTGATTGGATGATGTCTGTCCGGAATCGTCCCTGTTCCAGGTGTACGCAAGCGGGAATAACCCGGTTGAAAGCCGTTGCGTCTGTGGCAGTAATGAAGCACTGCAGGCGTTGTTCGGCCAGAAAATCCACCAGCCGGTTGCGGTTGTGCCCGTCCAGCTCCGAGGCCAGATCGTCGATCAGCAGGCAGCCGGTATGGGGTGTGTCGCTGGCTTCCATCAAACGCGATTGCGCCAGAATCAGGGCATAGACCAGCAGTTTGGTTTGCCCCCGCGACAGGTAAGCCCGGGCCGAACGGCCCTCCACCCCCAGGCTGAAATCGCCCCGGTGTGGGCCGGACTGGGTGTAGCCCTGGCGCAGATCACCCGGAAGCTCGTCACGCAAGGCCTGAATCAGGGATTTCTGTTCGTTCCAGCCGGGGGCGGTTTTGAGTTCAATCCGGCTGACGGCGGGCAAAAAACATTTGACGGTATCCTGCAGTAGCGGAAGCAGGCGTGCGCCATAGCATGCCCTGGCTTCGGCCACCATTGTACCGTAACGCTCCAGCTCCTGATTCCAGGCCTCGAGTTCATGCGTTTTTTTTTCACGCAGCAGGGCATTGCGATGTCCCAAAACCTTCATGTAGCGTCGCCAGGCTTCGAGAAAACCGGCATTTTCGTAAAACACGCCGAAATCCAGAAATTGCCGACGCTGGCGGGGACCCTCCTTCAGCAGGGCGGTACTGACCGGACTAATGACCCGTATCGGAAAGGTTCTCAGCAATTCCACGCTGGAAGCGGGTTTGCAGCCATCCAGGTGCAATTCACGTGTACCGCGACCCAGTTGCACGCCGAGGCTGTGGCGAAAGCCGACCCGATCACTGACCGTACCGGTGACCCGGGCCTCAGTCTGGCCGTGTCGTATGAGTTGCTGAACCAGGGTGGTCTGGAACGAGCGTCCCCGCCCGAGTAGATGAATACCCTCCAGCAGGGAGGTTTTGCCGCTGCCATTTTCTCCCAGGATCAGGTTGAGACCCGGGTCGGGACACCATGAACCGGTCGCAAGGTTACGCAGGTGCAGCCACTCAATACGCGCCAGGGTCATCAGGCTATAGGCGCATCGGCATGACGATAAAGACGAAGCGGCTGTCTCCGGTATCTTCGATCAGGCAACTGTTGCAACCGGCCGGAAAGGACAAGCGAACCCGCTCCGAATCAATGTTGTTGATGGCATCCAGCAGATAGGTAAAGTTGAAACCGACCTTCATGTTGCCACCGCTCGCTTCAATGGCCACTTTTTCTTCCGCCTGTTCATGCTCCGGATTCTGGGCTTCCAGCAACAGGGTTTCCGAATCGACTACTTCCAGGCTCAGACCCTTGTGCTTTTCATTGGACAGTACCGAGACGCGGGTGAGGGCACTTTTGAGGGCCGCACGTTCGGCCAGCAGGGTATGAACGATATCGCGGGGAATAACCCGCTGATAATCCGGAAAACGCCCCTCGACCAGTTTTGCCGAGAAACTGAAATGGCCCAGTTCGACCTGAACCGTGTTGGCCGAGATACGCAGGGTCAGTTGATCAGTACTGTCACCGAGCAAACGATACAGTTCGGTAATACCTTTGCGCGGAATAATGATCGGGCGGCTTTCATGGCTGGTTTCCTGATTCAGGGCTTCGCGGAAATAACAGAGCCGGTGGCCATCAGAGGCCACCGTTTTGAGATCCCGGCCATCCAGTTCCAGCAGTAACCCGTTCAGAAAATACCGGTGATCCTGCACTGCCATGGCAAACATGGTTTTATCCAGTGCCTTTTTCAGTAAGTGAGCCGCGACCTGAAACTCGATATCCACTGAACCCGAATCAAATTGCGGGTAATTATCGGCCGGCAACGTGGTGAGATTGAAACGACTGGCCGAACAGGACAGTTCGGCACGGTCTCCCCGCAGGCTGAGTTTCACCGTGCTTTTGTCGGGTAACAAGCGGCAAATATCCAGCAGCTTGCGGGCCGGCAGGGTGATTTGTCCGGGTTCACCGGACTCAACGGTAGTCCGGGTGACCAGTTGCAGTTCCAGATCGGTGCCGGTCAGAAACAGGCGGTCGTCCTCCAGACGGAGCAGGACGTTGGCCAGGATGGGCAGGGTCTGTTTGCGTTCGATTACGCTGACCACCTGTTGCAGGGGGGCCAGCAGGTTTTCTCGGGTGATGGAAAATTTCATCGGTTGGTATCGTTTGGCGTGGAAAAATTCGGCGTCGGTGTCCTGCGTCAACTGGACAGGGTACGCAGCAGGTTGGAGTAGTCTTCGGCAAATTTGCTGTCACTTTCACGGAGTTCCCGCACCTTGCGGCAGGCATGCAAGACGGTTGTATGGTCACGTCCGCCAAACATCTGGCCAATCTCGGGCAAACTGTGACTGGTGAGTTCCTTGGCCAGGGCCATGGCAATTTGCCTTGGGCGGGTAATGGCACGGGTTCTTTTAGTGGACATCAGATCGGCCACCCGCATTTTGAAGTATTCGGCAACCGTTTTCTGAATATTCTCCACATTGACCATGCGATCCTGCAGGGCAATCAGGTCTTTCAAGGCTTCGCGGGCAAAATCAAGGGTGATGGGTTTTCCGGTGAACTGGGCATTGGCAATCACCCGCCGCAGGGCACCTTCCAGTTCACGGATGTTGGAGCGAATCCGCTTGCCGATAAAAAAGGCCACTTCGGGGGAAATGTACGTGCCCGTGTGTACGGCCTTGCTCATGAGGATGGCCACCCGGGTTTCCAGATCCGGCGGCTCGACGGCAACCGGCAATCCCCAGCCAAACCGCGATTTCAGCCGCTCCTCCAGTCCCTTGATTTCCTTTGGGTAACGATCACAGGTCAGCACGACCTGATGTTTGTTTTCCAGGAGGGTATTGAAGGTATGGAAAAATTCCTCCTGCGAACGCTCTTTCCCGGCAAAAAACTGGATGTCATCAATCAGCAGGGCATCAACCGTGCGGTAATGGGCCTTGAAGGCATCAATCGCATTGTGCTGCAGGGCCTTGACCATATCCGAGACGAATTTTTCCGAATGCAGGTAGATGATATTGGCAGAGGGGTTGGTTCGGAGTATTTCCGAACCGATGGCGTGCATGAGGTGTGTCTTGCCCAGTCCGACGCCGCCATAGATGAAAAGCGGATTGTAGGCACGCCCCACGTTCTGGGCGACCTGTACCGAAGCAGCCCTGGCCAGTTGGTTGGATTTTCCCTCGACGAAATTTTCGAAGGTGAACGCGGTGTTGATGTTGTTGGGAACATTTTTGCGGGGCGCGGCAGCTTTTTTTGCGGTCAGGGCAGACATCATGGACGAGGATTCCGTCTTGAGGCTACCGATCTCCAGTGTCACGCTTGGAAGCGGACTGACCTGCTGGTTGGTGAGGATTTCCTCAATTTTTCCCAAATGATGCTGTTTGACCCAGTCCAGCACGAAACGGTTGGGTGCCAGGAGCCTGAGTTGGGAACCTGCCTCGACCGCCTGCAGGGGTCTGATCCAGGTATTGAACTGCTGGGGAGGCAGTTCCGCTTCCAGTTGGCTCATGCACTGGTTCCAAATCAGACTCATGGTAGGGGGGGCTTCTCAGGGGGGCAATCAGGGACGTAAGGAGGGACAGTAAGGCGACGGGAACCTGTGATTGACTCAGCAGGCGGGTACGTTCTCAAGGGCAGTGTCGCCAACCTCAAAGGCGGTAAATATACACGGGGGCCGAACATATTTCCATCAGGCAATCCTTCGGCAGCCAACCGGTTTACCCCCCCGATTGCTGCAACAAAACCACACACGCCGCATCATTGACAAGGTGTACCCCCTAAACTATCATGCCCGGCCTTTGTGCATTGAAAGTCTCATCAGGAGAGGCAGCTTATGAAAAGAACCTATCAACCGAGCAAGTTGAAGCGTGTCCGTACCCATGGTTTCAGGGCTCGCATGGCGACCCGTGGTGGCCGTAATGTACTGAATGCACGTCGTGCCAAAGGTCGTAAACGGCTGACGGTTTGACCGCCAGGCTAAAACATCTGGGCTTTCCCCGGTCACTGCGTCTGAATGATTCGGGGGATTTCCAGCATGTTTTTGACCAGGCGACCAAATCGGCAGACCGCTACCTGACCGTCCTGGCCCGAGCCAATGGCGGGTTCCCGCCCCGGCTGGGTCTTGCGATTTCCCGAAAACAGATTCGTAAGGCGACTGATCGCAACCGGATCAAACGAGTCATCCGTGAGAGTTTTCGTCTTGGCCAGCATGGCCTTGAAGGTCTCGACTTCATTGTGATGGCACGCACCCCAGCGATTCAGGCCAGTCATGCAGCACTCAGATACTCATTGCAGAAACACTGGCAAAACCAGGTGAAGCAATGCAAGCCATCCTGATCTCCCTCATCCAGCTCTACCGTTTCCTGATCAGTCCGTGGGTCGGTCAGCATTGTCGCTTTCACCCGACCTGCTCCTGTTATGCCCTGACAGCCATTGAGCGGTTCGGGGCTGTGCGGGGTTCATTTCTCACCGTCCAACGACTACTGAAATGTCATCCATGGCATGCCGGTGGTTTCGATCCTGTCCCAGAAAAACTCGGAAAAAAGCATGGATAATGTAAGGTTCATACTATTCGTATTCTTGGTGTTCTTTGGCATCATGTTGTGGCAACAGTGGCAGGTGGACTACGGTCCCAAACCGCAACAAACTGCCGCAAACGGGGGAGATCTGGTGGTTCCGACTGACGTCACCACAGGCGGCGATGTACCCGCCTCAGCGGGCAATGTCACCGAATTGTCAGCCACCAAAGCCGGTGCATCCGCCCCGCACCCGCTCATCCGGGTCATGACCGACGTGGTCAGACTGGAACTGGATACTCGCGGGGGCGACGTGGTTTCACTTGAACTTCTGAACTACCCCACCAGCAAGGATCACCCGGATCAACCCGTCCATCTTCTGGCCGGTGACCGGGAAAACTACTTCGTGGCCCAGAGCGGTTTTCTGGGCGATGACCGCTCATCGCCTAACCATCACACCCTCTGGCAGGCCGCCAACACCGACTACCAACTGGCCGAGGGCGAAAAAACCCTGCGTATCCCGCTGACCTGGGTCAGTCCGGATGGGGTTCGGGTTACCAAAACCTACATACTCAACCGGGGCGACTACCGGATCGGGCTGGAGCAAAAAGTGGAAAACCACTCGGCAGCCTCCTGGAAGGGACGTCAATACATGCAACTGCAACGTAAGGATCCGGGCGACAAAAACAAGAGTGCCACCATTCGCACGTACACCGGCGGGGTGATTTATACCGCCGAGGACAACTACCAAAAGGTAGAATTCAAGGACATGGCTGACAACAAGGACAGATTGTCCAGACAAGGCTGGGCCGCCATGATCCAGCATTATTTCCTGGCGGCCTGGATACCGCACGCCGATGAGGAACATAACTTTTATACCAAAGCCCTGGCTGACCAATACTACGTCATTGGAGCCTACTCGCTGCCGACCGAAGTAGCCCGGGGTGAAGAAAAAACCTTTACGGCGGATCTGTTTGCCGGCCCCAAATTGCAGCGGGTACTCGAACAAACCGCTCCCGGACTGGAACTGACCGTCGACTATGGGTCGCTGACCATCGCCGCCAAACCCATTTTCTGGTTGCTGGAACAGTTCCATAAACTGTTCGATAACTGGGGTTGGGCTATCGTATTCGTTACCATCACCCTGAAAGCCCTGTTTTTCAAACTGTCCGAGGCCAGTTACCGCTCCATGGCCGGCATGCGCAAATTACAGCCCAAGATGCAGGCACTGAAGGAAAAATACGGTAACGACAAACAAAAACTCAACATGGCGATGATGGAACTTTATCGCGAGGAAAAGGCCAATCCGCTGGGAGGCTGCCTGCCCATTCTGGTACAGATACCGGTATTCATCGCCCTTTACTGGGTATTGATCGAAACCGTGGAAATGCGCCAGGCTCCCTTTATCTTCTGGCTGAATGACCTGTCCTCACAGGATCCCTACTTCGTATTGCCTGTCGTCATGGGCATATCCATGTACTTCCAGCAAAAACTCAGTCCGCCTCCCTCGGATCCGATGCAGGCCAAGGTGATGCAATTCTTCCCGGTGATATTCACCGGTTTCTTTGCCTTCTTCCCGTCCGGACTGGTACTGTACTGGGTCGTCAATAACCTCCTGTCCATACTGCAACAATGGGTCATCACCCGTCAGGTCGAGGGAGCCGCTCCGGCCAAGGCCTGAGTCAGGGCGAACCCCCAAACGCTGCAACTGACACCATCGCCGCCATTGCCACCCCGCCAGGTCAGGGTGGCGTGGGTGTCATCCGCATTTCCGGGCCTGACATCCCCCGTCTCATGCTCCCGCTTCTGGGGCAGTCGCTCACCCCCCGCTTTGCCCACTACCGTCCGTTTCTGACGGCGGACGGCAGTCGGCTGGATCAGGGCATTGCCCTGTATTTCCGGGCACCCCACTCCTACACCGGTGAAGATGTCCTCGAACTACACGCCCACGGCAATACCGTATTACTGGACATGCTGCTGCGGCGGATACTGGAATGCGGCGTCCGCCTGGCCCGCCCCGGCGAATTCACCGAGCGGGCCTTTCTCAATGGCCGTATGGACCTGGCCCAGGCTGAAGCCGTCGCCGATCTCATCAACAGCAGCAGCGAGCAGGCCGTCCGCTCCGCCGGGCGGTCACTTCAGGGAGACTTTTCCCGACAGATTGATACCCTGCTGCAACAACTCACCCACCTGCGCCTCTACGTCGAATCCTCCATTGATTTTGTTGATGAGGAGATTGATTTTCTCGAACAGGGCGGTATCGCCCGACAATTAACGGCACTGATACACACCCTGACCAGCATCCGCCACGCTGCCCGCCAGGGCTGTCTGTTACGGGAAGGCATGAGCGTGGTCATTGCCGGTTGTCCCAACGTCGGCAAATCCAGCCTCATCAACCGCCTGTCCGGGCGTGAAACCGCCATCGTCACCGACACGGCCGGCACCACCCGCGACCCCTTGCGCGAATACATCCAGATTGACGGCATGCCGCTGCATATCATTGATACGGCCGGCATCCGCCACAGCCACGACCGGGTCGAACAGGAAGGCATCCGCCGGGCGTGGACTGAAATCGGACAGGCAGACCGAATCCTCTGGATGATGGATATAGACAACCCGGCCAGCGCGGACGACCTCACCGAACCCTTCCCGCCCCACATTCCCGTCACCCGCCTGCTCAACAAAATCGACCGCACCGGACAGCCATCGGCACTCCGCACAACCGAAGGCGGGGTTGAGATAGCCCTTTCGGTCAAAACCGGTGAAGGCCTGGACCTGCTGCGTACCCACCTGAAGCAGGTCATGGGGTATCAGGCAGACGCACAAGGGGTCTACCTCGCCCGCACACGCCACCTGGACGCCCTGGAACGAACCGCTCACCATCTGACTGCGGCACAATCCCACCTGACCACCCGAACCACCGAACTACTGGCGGAAGAACTACGCCTGGCCCAGAACGCCCTGGCGGAAATCACCGGCAGTTTTACCCCCGAAGACCTGCTCGATCAGATATTCAGCCAGTTTTGCATCGGCAAATAGGGACGGTAATCAGGGGGCAAAGTACAAAGCCCATGCTGCGCCGCATGCGGGCTTGAGTTTGACCAAAACACCGGACATAGGGCTTACACGGCCTACGACACTGTAGATGTCCGATATGGAACGCCGGACTCGCCCGGAATAAGCGTACATGGCACGCGAACCTGCCTCTATGACAGCGAATGCACCTGTGGTCACATCACTCGTGCAACACCCTGTCGTCACAACGACCCACTCTATCCAGGCATTGAAGTCAGCGAATGGCGTCTAATTGGGCCGTTGTTGCGTCACTCGTGGTACACCTTCACACACGGTGGCGGCATTCGTACCCGAAGATGCAAGAATTCCTGCGTGAAGTCATGGGAATCCCCCTGAGCATCGGCGTACTGTGGCAGTGCATCCAGGAAGCCGCCGTGGCGGCAGTGCCGCTGGAAGACAAACTCGTTGAAGACCTCATGGATGACGTACTCAGGCGTCACGAGAGTCAGGCAAACGCCCTGATCACCGAAGGCGAACCCGCTGCCGACGCGGAAACCACAGAACCCGGTGCTGGCGAGACGGTTCACAAGGAAGTTGAGGCGAGTTCCCTCACCGAGCCACAGCCATCCGTCTCGCCCCACCCTCCGCTGCTCACCGATGGGGTGCTGCACATCGATGAAAGCCCCTGGAAACAAAAGGATGAGGTACTTTACAGGTTGGCAACCTCCTGCACCACATCTACACCCTGCCCGTGGATAAAAAATAACGATTTTCGGGCGGGAATGGAGTATCTACCTAAAGTTTTAACAACTATGAATATTCAGCTAGATGGAAACTATACGTTAATGACCATTGAGTATAATGGTCTTTCATTTCACCTGAGTCCTCAAGGGCTTGTCATCAGTTATGCTGATTATGAGATCGGTTTTAACTGGCAATCAGTCATCCCAATTGGTCGCTACATTTATTGGCGATATCAGCTAAACCCTCGTCGACTTTACTATTTTGGACGAATAAAGTTAAAAATCCCACCCAGCAAAATATTGATGGGAAATGAGCTAAAACTCAAAGTAGAGGAAGAAGGTATTACCTTTTTCAAGAAAAATGAAGAAGGTGAATGGGAATGTATCGGCTCCTTTCCCAGATCAGTCATTGAAGATCGATCCAAAAGCTCAGTTACCAGGCAATTAGCTTCTTATATGAATGGACTTCGCAAGATTCGCAAGGAGGCGAGTAAAGAGAAGGAAGCACATGAAGGTTCCGAGGATCAAATGCAAAGCATGGACGTTTAGCGTTTCGCACGATGCCATAAATCGTTTCCTGATGTTTGGCAGTCCGTCAGTCCTGTGGTCTGCCGCAGTGATAACGCCTGCCTGATTTTCGATGATACCGTCCTGGAGAAGCACCATTCTTCCAGGATAGAGTGGGTGCGTCGACAGTATGGCGGCAACGAGCAGGGTCTAGTGAAAGGCATCGGTGTGGTGAATTGCCTGTATGTCACAGGATACCAATGAATACTGGATCATTGATTGGCGTATTGATGACCCTGACGGCGACCAAAAAACCAAACTCGATCATGTGCGGGACATGTTTGACGCTGTCAGTGCCAGCAAAAAACTGCCGTTCCGAACCGTTCTGATGGATTCCTGGTACGCCACCAGACAGTTGATGGTACACATCCACCGGGCCGGT
>CAIVXW010000233.1 GCA_903910005.1 uncultured Methylococcaceae bacterium | reverse complement strand
TGTTGAACATCATAACGGCCAACGACATACGGCATACCCGGTTTTATCAGGATGCCTTCGGTGATGGAGAACAAAAGGGATTACAAAAGGGCGAAGCTGAATTGATTCTGCGCCTGCTGGCGCGTCGCTGTGGCGAGGTGTCTGCACAGCAAAAATCCCGCATCATGGCGATGCCCACGGACAAACTGGAAGCCTTGGGAGACGCCTTGCTGGATTTTACTGACAGGGCTGATCTGGAGGCATGGTTAAGAGTTAAGGGTTAGGCGAGAGGTGGATGCGCGTTGCTTATCTAAAGTACCCCCCACTTGCCCATCCGTTCGTGATCACCGGGCAGGATCATGTCGTCGGGCAACTGACTCCCAGTCCGCGCAGGCCGCAGTAACCGCCCGGGTTTTTGGCCAGGTATTGCTGATGGTAGGGTTCAGCATAATAAAACAGCGGGGCAGGCAGGATTTCAGTGGTGATGGTTGCCTCAAGGTCAGCGGCCCGCACTGCCTGCTGGTAGGCCTCGCGCGAATGCTCGGCCATTTGCTGCTGGGCCTCGCTGAAGGTATGAATCACCGAACGGTACTGGGTGCCAACGTCATTGCCCTGCCGCATGCCCTGGGTTGGATTGTGTGATTCCCAGAAGAGCCGAAGCAGGGTCAGGTATGTGATCCGTTCGGGGTCGAACCAGATTTTGACCACTTCGGCATGACCGGTAGTGCCGGTACAAACGGCCTTGTAATCGGGATGAGGTGCTGTTCCACCGGCATAGCCGACCGCAGTGAGATAGACGCCGGGCTGTTGCCAGAACAATCGCTCTGCTCCCCAGAAGCAGCCCATGCCCACCACGGCGGTTTCGATACCGTCAGGGTAGGGCGGGTGCATGGGGTGCTGATTGACGAAATGGTACGACGGTACCGGCATGGGGTCGGCCAATGCAGGCTTTAGTACGCTGAATGACATGGGGAATCCTCTATTTGTCAGAATGGTTGAAGGTAATATCCCAACCCGAACCGGGTGGGTGGTTTCTGAAGTATTGGATACGCTCCAGATACAGGCGGTAGATTTTTCGTTCAGCGTAATGTTCCAGCAGATGTCTGAAACCGGCTTCAGCCTGATCCCAGACCTGATCGCGGTAGTGTTGCAGAGCCTGCTCATGGGTCGAGTGCTCAGCCAGACACGCGGAGGATTGATGCTCCGCCAGACCCAGTGGTTCGTATAGATCAATCGCTTCCTGTTTGCCCTTGACCCGTACCTTGTCGAGGTAGCGGAATACGTGATCCGGGGCGCAGATCCGGGTTGTTTCGCTGACGATGATCGAAACATCGTAGTACTTGGTGAGGCTTTCCAGTCGCGAACCCAGGTTGACCGCATCGCCCAGCACGGTATAGGCCATCCGGAAGCGTGATCCCATGTTACCCACGTTCATTTGCCCGGTATTCAGTCCGATCCCCAGTTTGAGGTCGGGCCAGCCGCGAGCCCTGAAGTCTGCCCGTATGGTTTCAACTGCCTGAGTCATTGCCATGGCGGCCCTGAGTGCATTCAGGCCATGCTGCGGGTCGTGCAGGGGTGCCCCCCAAAACGCCATGATGGCATCGCCCATGTACTTGTCGATGGTGCCCTTGTGATGGTGGATGATTTCGGTCAACGGGGTCAGAAAAGCGTTCATCAACTGCGACAACTGGTCAGGCGACAAGCCTTCGGAGAGCGTGGTAAAACCCCTTACATCGGAAAACAGCACGGTCATTTCCCGGTTTTCGCCACCCAACCCGAAATCACTTTCCTGGTCGATCATCTCATTGACCAGTTGCGCCGGAACATACTGGCCAAACAGGCCGGTCAAACGTTTTCGGGATTGGGCCTCCAGGAAAAAGCCAAAGAACATCTGATTGCCATACAGGAGAACGGTCAGCAGCACCGGGGTTGCCAGTTGCAGGCTGAGGTTGGCTACCTGCCAGGCATAAAAATGGGTTCCAACCAACAAAAACAGGGTAGCGAGGGTAGAGAGCAGGCCATAGCCCGGTGACAGTCGCGGCAGACCCACCAGGAGCAGCAGCCCGGTCACCAGCAGGGTGAGTAATTCAAGGCTTGATGTATAAGCGGGACGTTGTTTGAAGGATTGATCCAGCATCGCAGCCAGCAGGTTGGCGTTGATTTCAACACCGGGAAACGTGCTTTGAATCGGGGTAGGACGCAGATCAAGCAGGCCCACCGCCGTGGTTCCGACCAGGACGATTTTGCCTCGCAGTTTGTCCGGTTCCACCGCGCCGTTCAATACATCGGTCGCTGAGTAATACGCGAAGGAACCGTAGAACCCCCTGTAGGGGATCAGGACAGTGGCGTCTTCATCCACCGGAATGGTAAAGCCTTCGACCTGCAGGGCTTCCAGTCTGGCATCGCCGGATACGGCGTGATAGCCGGAACCGGTACGGATTTCAAGCGGGGGATACCCCATCAGCAGACGGAACATGGCCAGCGTCAGCGATTCGTAAATACCATCGCCGTGCCGCATCAGCAGCGGTATTTTGCGCAAGATGCCGTCGTCATCGACCGATTGGGTGGAAAAAAATCCGGAAACGGCAGCGGCCGACTGCAAGAGTGGCAGGTTGGCCGTGTAACTGTTGGCCCTGTGCAGCACGTCAACATCGCCTGGATACGTTCCGGGTGACAAAACCGGCAGCGGCAACTGGCCGGTACTGGGCAAGTTGTCAAGGCGGGTACCGTACCCCAGGACAATCGGGCGGTGGCTCAGACTTTTGGCAAACAGGGCATCGTATTCGAGTGATTCCCGCATTTGGGCCATGTTCTGCAGGAACGGTGGATCGCGGGCCAGCGATCCCTCAGCCAGGGATTCCAGCAATTTCAGCCCGGAACTGTCGTCCGGCTCGGAAAATACCACGTCAAACCCCAGGAGCCTGATCTGGTAGTAATCAAACAGCAAATCGACCAGATAGGCCAGTTTGTTGCGCGGCCACGGCCAACGACCTTCCCGCCCCATGCTTTTTTCATCAATGTCGACAATGACAATCCGCTCATCCCGCCCCCCTGGCAGGGTCAGGGTCATACGCAGATCGTAGACGCTGTTTTCGAGACGACTCAGCAAGGGAATCGAAATTTTGCCCAGGCCATGCAGCCCAAACAACAGGATCAACAGCAGTCCCAGACCGGTACGCAGCAGCTTTCTGAGGGTTCCGGGAGGTAGTTTTGGCATGGCCGGATCAGGCGGGAGGAATTACTTCAATGACGTGAATTCGGGATACGGGCCGCGACTCGGTTTGCAGTATTGGGTATTCAGCGGTCACTTGCCCATCACTCAGGGTGGGTTGCAAATGCAGGACAAGTAAAAACCGGTGCCGTGCTACAATGTTCCCCTTTTCATGTTGCCTTCGACGGTTGTGCCGGTTGAGGGTGATAGCCTGAACATCCCCGTCCAGCCGTTTTCATATCCATCATTAGCGGAGTTTATTGCATGTTTCAGAACGTGGTTCCGGTCAACAAAGATCGTCACGCCGGTAAAAAAATCAGGCAAACAGCGGATTTCAGCTTTGCCTCACAGTTCCATATCGCCTACGTGACGGTGCATGAATTTGCCCGGGTAGCCGCCATTTATCCGGTCGTGTTCACCGAAGACAAGGAGCGCGATCAGTTCCGTCCGGTTGTACTCATGGGGCTTGAGGCCGGTGAGAACCTGTTTGTAGACAAGGCCGGTAAATGGCTGGCGTCCTACATTCCCGCCATCATTCGCCGCTATCCCTTTGCCCTGACCCAGGTCGCTGATGATGACAGTTTTCTGGTCTGCGTGGATGAAGACAGCGATCTGTTGAGTGATACCGAAGGCAGTCCGCTGTTTGACGAAAAAGGCGAACCCACCCAGGTGATCGAAAATGTCAAACGCTATCTGGCCGAATTGCAGCAGATGGATATCATGACCCGTGATTTTTGCAAGTTCCTGACCGAACACAACATGCTGACTCCCCTCAACATGCGGGTTCGGCATGATGGCATGGTCAAAAGCATCTCGGGGTGCTACGTCATCAATGAGGAACGGTTCAACAATTTTTCAGATGAATTGTTCCTGGAGATACGCAACAAGCGTTATTTGCCTGCCATCTATGCCCAACTGATCTCCCTGGCCCAGATTGAGCGACTGGTGATGCTCAAGGATGATCAGGTCGAACCGACCGATCATCCGGACGCAATCGCCGCCTGACGGCATCTGGCCTGGTGTCCGCTGCAGATGGCATTTCCACCTCTCCGTCCACGCTGTTTCATCGGTGCCCGCCGCAAGGCCGTATTGCAGGCAGATCACTGGCTGGAAACAGCCCTGCCGTTCGGGGAATCACACGGTTGAAGTCGACCGGGCTTTGGCCTGTTTGTCGGGCGACACCCGGTAAAGGGTCGCGATGTGGCCGATGGTCTGGATCCGTTCAGCGGTCAGTGTGGTGCAGATGTGTTCGATCATCTGTTGTCGGGTTTCCCGATCCGGGGCATTAACCCTGACCTTGATCAGTTCATGATGATCAAGTGCCAGACTGATTTCATTCAGGACGGCCGCACTGAGACCGGCCTGACCGGTAATGACTACCGGTTTCAGGCCATGAGCCCTGGCCCGCAGGAATTTGTGCAAAGTCATTTTCAAAACAGTAATCTCCAAAATAAATCATGTCACGTAGCCGCAGCAGCCAACGCTGGCTCAATGAGCATTTTTCAGATGAGTTTGTCATCAAGGCCCAGTCGTCCGGTTATCGCTCCAGAGCCGTATTCAAGCTCAAGGAACTGGACGAGCGGGAACATTTGTTCAAGCCGGGTATGGCGGTGGTGGATCTGGGGGCCGCTCCAGGCGGGTGGTCCCAGTACGTGGCAGAACGCTTGGGGAAGAACGGCAAAATTATAGCCCTTGACATTCTGCCGATGGAAGCCATTGCCGATGTTACTTTTATAGAGGGTGATTTCAGGGAAGAGACCGTACTGGAGCGATTGCGGGAGGTTCTGGCCGGCCAACCGGTGGATCGGGTATTGTCCGACATGGCTCCCAACACCACCGGAACCCGCCAGGTCGATCAGCTTCGGGCCATGCACCTGGCGGAACTGGCCCTGGATACCGCCCGGGAAATCCTCAAACCGGGCGGGGCGTTTGTCGTCAAACTTTTTCACGGGCCGGATTTCGACACCTATGTTCGCGCCTGTCGACATTCATTTGCCAGTGTTTCCGTGAAGAAACCCAAGGCATCCCGCGACCGTAGCCCGGAAGTTTATTTGCTGGGCAAATCGTTCAAACCCTGAACCGGTTCGACGCAGTCCGCCAGTTCATGCTGGATGGCCGTCAGTTCATCCAGTGACAACACCCGGGCGGCATTCAGAATCACCACGAAGCGATCGTCGATCCTGCCCATGCCGGCCATGAAATCGGTGCGGATTCTGGAACCAAAGGCAGGCGGGGGTTCCATGTCGGTATCGGCAATTTCAGTCACCTTGTTTACGGCGTCCACCACCACCCCCATGATCTGATGCTGGCCGGCTTCAGCCAGTTCGACAATGATGATGCAGCTGCGGCGGCCAATCAGGGTGGGACGTTTCCAGAAGCGGATGGCCAGGTCGATGACCGGAACCACCGAGCCCCTCAGGTTGATAACCCCCCTGACCACATCCGGCATCATGGGGACTTCAGTCAGTTGGCCGTATTCAATGATTTCCTTGATCTGCAGTATGGCCAGGGCAAAGGATTCGCTGCCCAGATTGAAAATCAGGTATTGATGATCCTCGGTTGTTTCCACGCTTCGGGCTGTTGCGGATGACTGGCTGATCATGGTGGTTTTGCCCCCAACCTAAAAATGGGTGAAGCCCCGTTCATCGAGGTCTGTGGTTTGTAATGCCATTTTGGCTGTTTTGGGAAGATGGGGACCTGCCTTTCGGGTTGTGGATTTGTGGGTCACCACGCCTTCAATCACGCCACCCACCTTGAAGAAGGTCATGATTTGCTGAAGTTCCAGCGATTGCCCGCTCATTTCCTCGGCGGTTGCCGACAGTTGCTCCGAGGCCGAGGCACTTTGCTGGGTTGCCTGGTTGATCTGGTTCATCGCCTCGGAAATGTGCTGGGCACTGCCAGCCTGTTCGTCGGACGCGGCACTGATTTCCTGTACCAGACCGGCGGTTTTCTGGATGGAGGGTACGATTTCCTCCAGCAGCGAACCGGCCCGCTCGGCCAGACCAACACTGGAAGAGGCCAGTTGGCCAATTTCCTGGGCGGCTACCTGGGAGCGTTCCGCCAGTTTTCTGACTTCAGCCGCAACCACGGCAAACCCCTTGCCGTGTTCACCGGCCCGGGCGGCCTCAATGGCGGCGTTGAGTGCCAGCAGGTTGGTCTGATAGGCGATGTCGTCGATGATGCCGATGCGGTCGGCAATCTGTTTCATGGCGGTTACGGTGCGGTTAACCGCATCGCCGCCTTCAGTGGCTTCGCGGGCACTTTTTTCGGCCATTTTGTCGGTCACCCGGGCATTCTCCTTGTTCTGATTGACCGAAGCCGCCATCTGTTCAATGGCGGCGGAGGTTTGCTCCACGCTGGCAGCCTGTTCCGAGGTGGCTTGTGAGAGGGATTGGGCGGTGGCATTGACCTGTTCCGAAGCGGCTGCCAGCGAGTTGGCGACGTTGCGTACATTGGACAGGGTTTCCGACAGTTTGCGGATGGTGTTGTTGATGGCTTGCGTCAGCTCCAGAAACAGCCCCTGATGGTGGCCGCTGATTTCCTGGGTCAGATCGCCCTGGGATACTGCCGCCATAATAGTGCGAATTTGCAGCAGAGGCTCATTGATGGCGGTCATGATGCCATTCATGCCGACGATAACCCGCTGAAATTCGCCCTGATGCCGGGTGACGTCGCCACGCTTGTCCAGTTTGCCTTCGCTGACGGCGAGGGACAAAACGTCGGCATCCTCAATCAATGCCTTGAGGGGATTGATGACGGCATCCAGGGTGTCATTGACCCCCTGAACAATTTTGCGGTAGTCGCCCTGATGCTGACTGGCATCGGCCCGGGTGTCGAGTTTGAGTTCCCGTCCGGCCTGGGCCAGACGGGCCGCATCGTCAATCAGGGCGTTGATGTTGCGTATGGCCAGATTCAGGTTGTTTTTGAGGGTATTGAAATCACCGTTGTAAGCGTCGGTAATGACCGGCGGAATGTCACCCCGGGCAATCCGGTCCACATAATCAGCCGCCACATTGAGGGGTCCAATCACGGCATCCAGGGTGGCATTGACGCCCTCGACGATCTTTCGGTAATCACCCTGATGACGGGTCACATCGGCCCGGGTGGCCAGTTTGCCCTCGCGGGCGGCCTGGGCCAGCAGGGCCGCATCGGCAATCAGGGCATTCACATTGTCAATGGCCGCATTGAGATTGTTGCGGATCAGGTTGAAATCGCCGTTGTACTGGTCGGTGATTTTGGGCGGGATGGTTCCCCTGGAGATGCGGTCGACATAATCTGCCGCCACATTGAGCGGGCCAATCACCGCATCCAGGGTGGCATTGACCCCTTCGACAATTTTGCGGTAATCGCCCGGGTGGCGTGAGGCATCGGCCCGGGTGGTGAGTCGACCCTCCCGGGCAGCCTGAGCCAGCAGGGCAGCATCGGCGATCAGGGCGTTGACATTGTCAATGGCGGCATTGAGGTTGTTGCGGATCAGGTTGAAATCGCCGTTGTACTGGTCGGTGATTTTGGGCGGGATGGCTCCCTTCGAGATGCGGTCAACATAATCCGCAGCTACATTGAGTGGATTGATGACGGCATCCAGAGTGGCGTTTACCCCCTCGACAATCCTGCGATAATCGCCCTGGTGGCGGGTCACATCGGCCCGGGTGACCAGTTTGCCCTGAATGGCCGCATCGGACAGGCTGAGGGAATCTGACACCAGTTGGGCCAGCGCCAGTTTCACCTGCTGCATGGCCGCCATAATGCTGGTGCGGTCATCCGGTTTAAGCGGAATGGTGATGCCCAGATCTCCCTCCGAGATGCGCTGGGCAATCCGGGCAACCTCGGCCGGTTCACCGCCCAGTTGTCGCAGCAGGGTTCGGGTGATGATAACGGCGACCAGCCCACCCAGCAGGGCGGCCACGAGGGTCAGACCGGCCAGAATCAGCCGGTTTTGCCGGTAGCTATCCCGGGCCTGACTGGCGGAATCCAGCGATATTTTTTGTTGCTGCTCAGCCAGGGCATTGAGCAGGGTGGCCCACTTCTCGGTTTCAGGAGCCGCCCGCGTCAGCAGATACTGCATGGCCTCGTCGTTTTTATTGTCGAGTCCCAGTGTCAAAGCCTTGTTATTCGCCTCACGGGCCGTATCGCTTTGGGCTTTTATCTGGCTCAGTAATTCCCGCCCCTCGCGGGTCGAAAGGGTGCGATCAAGCTGGCCGGTGAGTTCGTCATAGTTGCCCCGCAGTACCTGGAGCCTGGTTTGCTCCGCCCGCATTTGATCATTACCATCCAGCATGATGATGTTTTTAATCCGGCTGCTGACTTCCTGCTGCAGTGCCAGCATCCTCAGGGCAGTCATGACCTTGGTATTTTTGTCATTGACAATATCGTCCAGACGGGTCTGGGTATCGTTCAGGCTGCTGAGTCCGATATAGGAACCAGCCAACAGGAACAGCAACAGGCTGCCGAATCCTGCCATCAACTGGGTGGCGACTTTCATGCCCTGCATGGAATAACCTCACTCTGAATTTGATCTGACCGGGATAACCGGCCCATGAGCCGGACGGTGACGGTGAATCGGGATAACCAAAAAATCATAAACATACTAAAATAGTCGCTTTTTCCAAGCCACCTTCAACATGAACCAACAACTTTCCCAGCGCGTACTGTCCATCAAACCGTCCCCGACCCTGGCGGTGACTGCCCGTGCGGCGGCACTCAAGGCAGCCGGCCAGGACATCATAGGACTCGGGGCCGGTGAACCCGATTTTGACACGCCCGAACACATCAAGCAGGCTGCCATTCAGGCCATTCACAACGGCTTTACCAAGTATACGGCAGTCGATGGAACCCCAGGTCTCAAACAGGCTATTGTTGCCAAATTCAGGCGGGAAAACGGCCTGGACTATCAACCCGGGCAGGTGCTGGTGTCCTGTGGCGGCAAGCAGAGTTTTTACAATCTGGCCCAGGCACTGCTCAATCCCGGCGATGAGGTCATCATTCCGGCCCCTTACTGGGTGTCGTATCCGGACATGGTGCTGCTGGCCGAAGGCGTGCCGGTCATCGTAACAGCATCGCAGGATCAGGGCTACAAAATTACCGCCGCGCAACTGGCCGCCGCCATTACCGCCAAAACCCGGCTCTTCGTCATCAATAGCCCCTCCAACCCGACCGGCATGGCCTACAGCCGGGATGAACTGAAGGCTCTGGCTGATGTTCTGCTGCAGCATCCGGATATCCTGATTGCCACCGATGACATGTATGAACACATCATCTGGACCCCTGGCAGTTTCTGCAACCTTCTGACGGTCTGTCCCGAACTGTACGAGAGGGTTATTGTACTCAATGGTGTTTCCAAGGCGTACTCCATGACCGGTTGGCGTATTGGCTACTGTGCCGGTCCGCGCTGGCTGATTCAGGCCATGACCAACATCCAGTCGCAGAGTACCTCCAATCCCACCTCCATTTCACAGGTGGCGGCTGAAACCGGTTTGAACGGCGACCAGTCCTTTATCCAGGATATGGTGACGGCATTCAGGGCGCGTCATGACTACGTGGTTGCAGCCCTCAACCAGATAGCCGGTGTATCCTGCTCGGCCACCGATGGAACCTTCTATGTATTTCCCAATGTTCAGGGCGTGATAGACCGTATGGACGGGGTAGATGACGATCTGGCCCTTTCAGAACGCCTCATCGAAACGGGCGGGGTAGCCGTCGTGCCGGGCAGTGCCTTCGGGGCTCCGGGGCATGTGCGTTTGTCGATTGCAACCAGCATGACCCTTCTCGAAAAAGCCATGACGCGGATTCAAACTGCCTGGGCTTGACGGCAGCCGGGTAACGGTCGGGAGTCTGTTCTGTCCGGATCAGTCCTGACCGACCCGGAGTTATTGCCTTATCGCAAAATCCGGAAATTCACCGCTGGCCGGTTCTTCGTGTACGTCCACCGCAGTCACCCGGGCCAGGGTTGGTCCCCTGTGACACCCGGTGAGAAACTGTGCCAGGGTGGCGTCGTCCCCTTCAGCCATAATTTCAACACGGCCGTCTTCCCTATTCCTTACCCAGCCGGACAGGCCCAGCGCACGGGCCTGATCACAGGTTCTGGCCCTGAAAAACACGCCCTGCACCAGGCCGCTAACGTAGAGATGTAATCGCTTCAATGTGGCTCTGCCTCGGGTAAAAAGCCGGCAGACTGCATGGTCCACAGGCGGTAGTAGGCTCCCTGTCGCTCCAGCAACTCATCATGGGTTCCGTCTTCGACGA
>CAIVXW010000232.1 GCA_903910005.1 uncultured Methylococcaceae bacterium | reverse complement strand
TGATCTGGTCGATGATCCCGGCCAGATCGGGAAACCCGAACAGGGAGTTGACGGTAATGCCCTCACAGCGCAACCCGCTCAACACGCTGAAAATCGCTACCCGGTCGGTTTCCGCGTAAAAATCGCAATTCAAACCCGCCATGACCTGAACGACCCACCCGGCACCCGGCGCAGGGAACACCCGCACCACCCCGCAATGGCTGGCAAGCCAGTCCGCCATCAGGGTTTTGGCATACTGTCTGACCCCTCCCCCCTCGTTGTGATCGAACAAAACCCGGCAGGGGGAACCCGCCAGCCTGGCCTCGACAGCATTCAGGGACAGGGGCAAGGCACCTGGCAGGGCGGGGACATGCAGTCGGGCCGGTAGAAAGGCCACGCTGCTGAATCCCTCCCGCGCAGCGTAGTACGGGAATAATCGTTCCATGGCATGCGCCAGGGTGCCATCGGTCTGGCCTTGCTCGGGAGCAAAATCGGCATATTCCAGCCCGGCGGCCAGTAAGGGGCGGATGGCCTCCTTGCGAAACCAGAACATGGAACCTGCCGGAAAATGTCGATCATCAAGCCGGGAAAGATCAGACAGCGGATGCCCTGTTTTCCTCAGCAACGCGGCCATGGATTCGCGGTTGCCCCCCGAACGCAGATACGGTTGCACCGGGCAGTAGGGTACGGGGAACAGCAGGCCCAGGGCCGGATTCTGCTGAAAGCAATCAATGGCAGCCCGTATGTCCGCATCCGAACCCAGCAAGGTATCAAGCAAATGGCCACGCCAACCGGCCAAATCGCCGTTATGGGGGGATTTCTTGGTGTGGAGGTGCAGCACCAGATCATGACGACCCACCCGTGTGCCCAGATCAATCAACAGGGGAGCCAGATCACGCCCCCGGTTCTCCGTCACGAGAATCTCCCGTTTGCGAATGTTGCCGGTTTCCTGAAACAGGCTGCCGATGACCTCTGCTTTTTGCGGGGTATCCGTGGTGACATACAGGGTATAGGCGCACGGCATGTGAGCGAGAAAACCCCTGATTTCGGGTAACACGTCCAGGTAATAGGCGTGCAGGTGAACCGCCAGATCAACGGGCTCCAGGGCAACCCCGTCGGGAACGGGTTCCAGAACCTGATACTCGCCCGCCTGAAACAGATGCCAGCTACGCCCTTCATCCGCAGCCCGGTTCCGATAACCAACATAGGTGGAAATCCTGGTGCGGATTCCGGCAATGCCGCCGGAACCGAACGCCTGACCCAGGCGACTGGCCAGTCTCAACATCCCGCTGACACCCGGGTAGCGTTGCCGGTAATCACGCACCAGTTCGACAAACGGTCGGAGGGCCAGCCACTTCCCGGCCAGCCAGCGCAAGGGCCGGGTGATCCGCCAGGAGGTGGAATGGCGGTAGCTGTCAACAATCCCCTGCCATTCCGTCTCCCTGATCCACGGCTTACGCGACCGGGGCGGCCATCCCATTACCACATCATGAGACTCAGAGCTAAAGTTTGGGTTGTGGTACGGATCATTCAGAAGCGTTTGACCCCACCGAGTCTGCATCACCTGCATCCCTACATTGAACCGCGCCCGCTTTTCAGGCGTGTCCTCATAACCACACGATGCTGACTCGTGGTGAATGAGTTCTGCATATGGAGTAAAGACGATCAGGTGTCCAGCCTT
>CAIVXW010000231.1 GCA_903910005.1 uncultured Methylococcaceae bacterium | reverse complement strand
GTTCTGAGTTCGTGGCTGGTAGTCGCCAGAAAGCGGGTTTGTTCCTCGCGGCGACGGGCCTGATCCCGGGCTTCCCGTTCGGCGTCTGCCAGTTTCAGCAGGGCATGCTGACGGCTTTTTTCCCGGTGTCGGTGGCGAACATACAGCAATCCCAAAATCAGGACGCTGGTCACAAAGGCATGGCTATGAAAGATATGGATGGCCCAGGTCGTCGATACCGTTCCAAATCCCAGGGCCGGGTTGACGGCTACGACACCGATCAGCAGGAAAATGGCGTGGTAGAGTATCAGCCCCCGGCGAGGTAGAAGGTAAGCCGATTGATCGGGTTGTTCCCGCCAGATACGTGCTGAGATCGTCAGCATAAAAAACAGCACGCAGGAGAGCAGGCCCGTCGCCAGGTTGATTATCAGGGCCGACGACACATCGCCATACAAAAACAACACGACGGATGCAACACTGCCTCCCAGCAGGGCGCAAACCGATGTTTTCCATAGCCCGCAGGATGGCCTGAATTCACGCAGGAACAACAGCTCAAACCCTGAAGTAGCCACTACGCTGCCAATTTTGGAGGCATCGGTCAGTGTGTCGAGTGCGCCGGTTGCCAGCCATTCCGGAAAAAATACCCGGCCAAATCCCAATACCAGGAAGACATAAACGACGCTGAACACTTGCTTGACGATAAAAAAGCCAATCACCGGTTCCCGATCCTGTACTCCGATCAGGACAGCCCACCCCAGTACCATCACCAGAAAACAGGAATACAGCATTGATACCAGCAGTTGTTGCAGATCCAGGGCTTTGGTTTCGCGCAGGGTGTGAGCTTCCACGTCCAGATAGTGGACTGTGATGGTTTTGAGGCGCAGGTAAATCTCGCGCGGCTGATCGCTGGCCGGAATCGCAAACCCCAGATTGATGTCCCGATAGTTGGTTGCGTCAAAGGGGTGATGATCGCCGGTGTACTGCGGTGCAATCTCTCGAGAGCCAGCCGTGGTGGAAGCAGAATCGGGATCGAACAAGGCCACTTCGTCCAGGTAATTGGGCAAGCCTATGCGTACAATCAGCGGTTCCCCGGTTTGCGGAGTTGGGGCAAGGCGCAGCCTGATCCAGCTTGCCCCCTTCCGAAAACCCTTTTCGAGCGGATTTTGATAGGGGGTGAAGTGGAGTTGGCGTGCCTGCTCAAACGACAGGTTGCCGACAGGATCAATCAAATAGGCCCGTTCGGTGATGTAATCCGCAGCCTGACACGAGGTGGACAGCAAGCCGCAGCACAAAAGGAGGCAGAAACATAAACGACCGAGAAAATGACAAGTCATGCTGACGTGGCTTCATGGTGGCGGGAAGGGTAGCAAGCGTGTTGGCAACAACGGTCAGGACGATACTTGAGGAAGCGAGCCCTTGTCATAAATAAAGTCGTAGTGGCAAACAGGCGTACTATCTGCCGATTTTCAGCAGTTCGATGTCAAATATCAGGGCAGAGTCCGGTGGTATGGGACCGATGCCCTTTTCGCCATACGCCAGGTCGGAGGGGATGAAAAAACGGGACTTACCGCCCTCCTTCATCAACTGCAAGCCTTCCGTCCAGCCCGGGATGACGCCATTCAGGGGAAAACCGATGGCTTCTCCGCGATCAAATACCTGGCCCGAGATGAGGCTGCCGGTATAATTGACCGTAACAAAATCGGTGGCCGTTGGCGTGTTTCCCGCCCCCTCCGCAAGAACCTGATACTGCAGATGACTGGCGGTCGTGTGAACCTCCGACCGGTTACCGTTTTCGGTCAGAAATTCAATATTCTTCCGTTTGTTGAGTTCCGCATCAGCCGAACTCCGCGACGAACACTGGGTAGCACCGGCCAGCAGTGGCAGGGTGATGCACAGGGTCAGTATGAAACGATTGCACTTTATTTTTTTCATGAGTACCTGCATTTTGTCTGAAACTAATGAAACTGACCGCCGCCGACGTGCGATTCAGTCTTTTGTACTTCGCCAGGGACGACTGACCCCCGCCCAGGCCCGGGCACTTGAAACGCTGGAACCCGTTTATGGCCTGCCGGGTGACCAGCCGGTGGAACCGTGCAGCCTGTTTGGTCGACAGGCTCCCCTGATTGTTGAAATCGGCTTTGGCAGTGGCGATTCCCTGGCGGCCATGGCCGCTGCCGCACCGGACAGGGATTTTATCGGAATTGAGGTTCACGGGCCCGGGGTTGGTCATTTGCTGCTCCAAGTGGCCCGACAGCAACTGGGCAATGTCCGGGTACATCGTGGTGATGCCGTTGAGTACCTGCGACACTGCTTCCACGACGGCAGCCTTCAGGGGGTGCAGATTTTTTTTCCGGATCCCTGGCACAAGAAAAAACACCACAAGAGACGCTTGATCAATCCTGATTTCATCGCGCTGATAGCCATGAAACTGGCAAGCGGCGGCTATTTTCACCTTGCCACCGATTGGGAAGACTACGCACAACATGCCTTGGCCGTGCTGGATGCCAACCCGGCGTTTGTCAACCGGGCAGGTGCCGGGCGTTGCATCGAACGGCCGCCGCATCGACCACTGACCCGATTTGAACAACGCGGCCATCGGCTCGGTCATGGCGTGCGGGATATCTTCCACTCAAGGATATGATCCGATATTCCGCCCCCCCAGTCGTCTAAAATGCATCTTTCCTGAAAACTCACTACCACACCCGCAATCTGAGTACTCAACAGGGCTGAACACGAACGGATCGTGTGGCGGAACGTTCATCAGAACGTCCGATTTTG
>CAIVXW010000230.1 GCA_903910005.1 uncultured Methylococcaceae bacterium | reverse complement strand
GATGCCGTTGAATTCAAACTCCTTGATCGAATGCCATTTGTAGTACACCGGAAAGCGTTCGATCATGGTGCGGGTCAGCACGGCCATATCCCGGGCCGTGGTGTAATGATCAGGGTCCGGCAGCCCCATGCTGTTGCGGTAATGGGTGTCCTTCATGCCCAGTTGTTCCGCGTTACGGTTCATCATCTGTACAAAAACCGATTCATCGCCGCCGATATGCTCGGCCAGGGCCACGCTGGCATCGTTGCCGGACTGGACAATCATCCCCTTGAGCAGGTGTTCGACGTCAATTTTGGCACCGACCTGGGCAAACATGCGGGAACCCTCGGTACGCCACGCCTTCTCGCTGACCGTCACCATGTCGGTCAGTTTGAGATTGCCTTTGGCCAGTTCGGTGAAGACTACGAAGGCGGTCATGATCTTGGTGAGACTGGCCGGTTCCAGCCGTTGATCGGCATTGCTTTGCGCCAGTACCCGCCCACTGTTGGCATCCTCAAGAACGTAGGCCTTGGCACCTACTTCAGGCGGAGCCGGAATCATGACCGGATCGGCAGCGGCCACCAGACCGGGAACCAGGCATGCCAGCAAAATCAGGGGAACAATGGGTTTTGGGTTCATGGTTTCAGCAATTGATTGGGAAGGCGGGAATGAACTGACACTGTCACGCACGTCAGGCCGGTTGTCCCTGCATCACGGCTTCTACCCGGGCCAGATCGGCCTCGGTGTCGACGCCGGGCGGCGGTGCAGTCGCCACGGTACGAACCGCAATCAGTTCACCGTGCCAGAGGATGCGTAATTGTTCCAGTGATTCGACGGTCTCAAGCGGACACACCGGCCACCGGGCGTAGGTTTTGAGGAAACCGGCCATGTAGGCATAAAGACCGATATGACGCAGAAATGGAATTCCGGCAGGCAGTCCGGCGTCCGGTTGGCTGAATCCATCCCGATGCCAGGGAATGGGAGCCCGGCTGAAGTACAGGGCATGTCCGAAGCTGTCCACCACGGTTTTGACCAGATTGGGATTGAACAACTCGTTCCGGTCAGTCAGGGGCGTTGCCAGGGTCGCAACGTTGGCATCGCGGGATTCGTACAGGGCACGCGCCACCTGGGTGACGAGGGCGGGCTCCATCAGGGGTTCATCCCCCTGCAGGTTGACGACCACATCGGCCCGGTGCCAGTCGAGTTTCTGTGCCACCTCGGCAATACGCTCGGTACCACAGGTGTGATGGGAACCGGTCATGACCACCTCAACCGGCAACCCGGCGACCGCTGCCCGCACCCGTTCGTCATCGGTGGCGACCCAGACCGGCTGACCGGTTTCCAGTGCCCGTTCACATACGTGGGCGATCAGCGGTTTGCCTGCCAGTAGTCTGAGGGGTTTGCCCGGCAAGCGGGCAGCACCAAACCGGGCCGGTATGACAATCCTGAATGAGACCATGGTCAGCTTTCCTCAAAAACCGGGACAGCAGGCCTTTTCAGGGCATCGTATTCGTCCAGATCAATGCGGCGGGCTTCCGTTTCCAGCATGACGGGAATGTCATCACGGATGGGATAGGCCAGACGATCTGCCCTGCAGATCAGTTCGCCTTGTTCCTTTCGGTAGACCAGTTCGCCTTTACAGACGGGACACACCAGAATTTCAAGCAGTTTTCCATCCATTACAATTTACCGATTATGAGTTGACAGAGAGAGTCGGCGGTATCCGGCGGCAATTTTGCCTCAACCGGCACGTACCAGCAGTCGGAATCCGCAAAGCGGGCGCATTTTACGGCATCCTTTTCCGTCATCAGCAAGGGCCGGTTTGATGGCCCGGGCAGATCATCCTGCGTATAGACATGATGGTCAGGATAAACCCTTGCTTCAGGTTGCAGCCCCCGCGACGCCAGGTGATCGAAAAAACGGCACGGATGACCGATACCGGCCATGGCGTAAAGGGGTTGCGCCTGAAAATCCGTCAGGGGACGGGACAGATCCGGTTTGACCAGATTGATGGCCACCTCACCCTCCAATACCATCACGCTGGCTCCATCCGGACCTGTACCCGAATAAATAATGCGGTCGACCTGCTCCAGACGTGCGGGTGGTTCACGCAAGGGCCCGGCCGGTAAACAATGGCCGTTACCAAACCGGCGCAGGCCATCAATCACCGCGATTTCCACATCACGTTCCAGGGCATAGTGCTGCAGGCCGTCGTCGGCAATCAGCACATTGCAATCGGTGGTGGCCAGCAGGTATCTGGCTGCTGCCACCCGCTGTCTGGCAACCGCCACCGGGCAGCCGGTTCGGCGGGCGATCAGTACCGGTTCATCGCCACAGTCG
>CAIVXW010000229.1 GCA_903910005.1 uncultured Methylococcaceae bacterium | reverse complement strand
GGTCGGGACAGGTTTGCTGGCTGTGCTGCAAAGCCTGACGTACCCGCCATTGGACTGCCGCATACACCAGCAGACACAGGGCCATGATGGCCATCAGGGCGCATGATGCGCCGGGGCGTTTTCAGGAACAGGGTCGGGGACACGAAGACCGGGGCTTTCAGGAAACGGAACCTGCGTTCGACTTTGGATTGCCGGTGGTAATCCTGCCTTGTTTGTAACACAATCGTCCCCACAATCAACCGCACGATTGTTCTTCCGACCTCCACGACCGCGCCTGACGATACACCATGAGTCGCATACCATTCGCCTGCTCCTTTGAGCAACTGCCGCCCAGCCTGCCGCTGTTTCCATTGTCTGCCGCCACCATACTGCCGGGTTGCCAGCTTCCACTCAACCTGTTTGAGCCGCGCTATGTCACCATGGTGTTTGATGCGCTGGCGCGGGAACGCCTGATCGGCATCATCCTGCCGGTGGTCGATGCGCGGGGAGAGCCGCATCCCCCCCTGTTTCACACCGGTGTGGCGGCCCGTATTGTTTCGTTCACCGAAGCCCCGGACAACCGGCTGTTGATCATGCTGAACGGGATGTGCCGCTTCGACATTCAGGAAGAACGTCTGACCAGCAAAGGTTACCGGGTGGCCCGGGTCGACTGGAGCCATTACGCGCTGGATTATCGGTACATGGACGAGATACCGCATGACCGCAAACACCTGTTCGGGATCATCAGGGAGTATTTCAGGCGCAAGGGGCTGGACACCCACTGGGATATGCTGGAGCAGATGCCGAGTGTGCTGCTGGTCAATTTTCTCTGTAGCCAACTGCCGTTTTCCCCGGCCGAACGGCAATCGCTGATTGAGGCTCCGACGCCGGAAGAACGGTTGACCCGCCTGCTGGGCTTCCTCGAATTCGAGATGGCCGCCTCGGTTCTGAGCAATCACCGCCAGCACTGAAGCATGACCCGGTTCGGCGCGTTCCTGCCACTTGCCGCCCTGTTGGCAGGTTGTACCTGGCCTCCCAACAATCCTTATCCGGGCGAGGCGGCAACGGCCAACGTGCTGTATGCTTCCTTTGAGGAACGCCCCCGCCACCTTGACCCGGCCCGGGCCTACAGTTCCGGCGAGTATGAATTCATCGCCCAGATTTATGAACCGCCCCTGCAATATGCCTGGTTGCAACGCCCGCTGACCCTGGAACCGCTGAGCCTCAGTGAATTGCCGCAGGTCACCTACCTGGATGCAGACGGTCATCCCTTGCCGACTGACACCGCCCCGGCCACGATTGCCTACAGCGAATACGACCTGCGTCTGAAAACCGGCATCCGCTATCAGCCTCATCCGGCCTTCGTGCGCGATGAGGCGGGCGGTTACCGTTACCACCGGCTGGATGCAGCCCGTCTGGCACGAATCAAAACCCTGGCCGATTTTGCCGAAACGGCCAGTCGCGAACGGGTGGCAGAAGATTATGCGTATGCCATCAAACGGCTGGTGCATCCGGCGATTCATTCCCCGGTGGCCGAGTTGATGAAGGATTACATCGTGGGATTGCGTGAGCTGGAGCAGACCCTCAAAACCGCTGCCGATGTGACGGATTTGCGCCCCTTTCCATTGAGCGGGGTTCAGGTACTGGACGATCACCGCCTCAAAATCAGGCTCTACGGCAAATATCCGCAGTTCCGTTTCTGGCTGGCCATGCCGTTTTTCGCCCCCATCCCCTTTGAAGCCGACCTGTTTTACGCACAAACCGGTCTCAACGACAAAAACATCAGCCTGGACGTTTATCCGGTCGGCACCGGTCCCTTTTACCTGACGGAGAACAATCCCAACCGGCGCATGGTGCTGACCCGTAACCCGAACTATCACCCGGATCACTACCCGGTCAGCGGCAGTGCCGAGGATCAGGCTGAGGGATTGCTGGTGGATGCCGGTCAACCGCTGCCCTTTATTGACCGGGTGGTTTTCACCCTGGAAAAGGAAACCATCCCCTACTGGAACAAGTTTCTGCAGGGCTATTACGATACCTCAGGCCTGGCTTCCGATAATTTCGACCAGGCCATTCGCTTGACCGGTCAGGAGCAGGCCAGTCTGACCCCGGAAATGACCACCAAAGGCATCCGCTTGCGTACCACGGTTGCGGTTACCAGCCTGTACATGGGTTTTAATCTGCTGGATCCTGTCGTCGGTGGCCTTGACGAAGCCCACTGCAAGTTGCGGCAGGCCCTTTCAATTGCGGTGGATCAGGAGGAATTCATTGCCATTTTCCTCAATGGCCGGGGCGTGGCGGCTCAGGGCGTCATACCTCCGGGACTGTTCGGCCACGTGAGTGGGGCTGCCGGCATCAATCCTTATGTGTATGACTGGGTGGACGGACAACCCCGCCGCAAATCACTGGAGGTGGCCAAACGGCTCCTGGCGGAGGCCGGTTACCCCGGTGGCATTGATCCGGCCACCCGGACGCATCTGGTGCTGTACCTGGACACGGCTGCCCGGGGGGCCGATGACAAGGCCAGCCTCAACTGGTACCGCAAGCAGTTTGCCAGGCTGGGCATCCAGTTGGTA
The DNA here is from genome assembly GCA_903910005.1 of uncultured Methylococcaceae bacterium. Classification (GTDB taxonomy): domain Bacteria; phylum Pseudomonadota; class Gammaproteobacteria; order Methylococcales; family Methylococcaceae; genus CAIVXW01. The sequence continues at coordinate 2,516 of CAIVXW010000229.1, read as the reverse complement.
TTTCGGGCGACCGACTACAATCAGTTTCAGCAAAAAATGCAGTACGGTAATGCCCAGATTTTTCAGTGGGGCTGGAATGCCGATTATCCTGACCCGGAAAATTTCCTGTTTCTGCTGTACGGCGGTAATCTGAAAGTCGGCAAGGGCGGAGAGAATGCCGCCAACTATCAGAATCCGGCCTACGACCGCCTGTTTGAACAGATGCGTAACATGGACGATACCCCCGACCGTCACCACATCATCCAGGCCATGCAGAACATCCTGCGGCATGATGCACCGTGGGTATTCGGTTTTCACCCCAAAAGTTTCGTGCTGTCGCACGGCTGGTACCTGAACCGTAAACCCGGCCCCATGACCAATAACGGTCTCAAGTATCTGCGTATCGACACCGCCCTCAGAGCCCGCAAACGGGCCGAGTGGAATCAGCCGGTTCTCTGGCCGCTGCTGGTGATTCCGGTTTTGTTGCTGATTGTGATCTGGCCGGCCTGGCGCACCTGGCGCAAACGCCAGCAGGCCACTATCAGGGTTCCAGACTGACGCCAGGGGCTGCGTCGCTGCTCCCTGCATCGGGCAGGACTACCTTATCCTGATATTCGCACAGGTCACGGATCACACACTCGGGGCAAACCGGTTTGCGGGCCTTGCAGGTGTAGCGTCCATGCAGAATGAGCAGATGGTGTGCATCCTTGAGATAATTTTCAGGTGTGTGTTTTTCCAGGTTTTTTTCCACCGCCCGCACGGTTTTACCCGGTGCCAGCCGGGTGCGGTTGGCCACCCGGAAGATGTGGGTATCCACGGCAATGACGGGTTGGCCGAACGCCGTGTTGAGGATGACGTTGGCGGTTTTGCGCCCCACCCCGGGCAGGGCTTCCAGTTCGGCCCGGGTGTCCGGCACCTGGCTGCCGTGTTGTTCGATGAGCCGCTGACACAGCCCCAGCAGATGGCGGGTTTTACTGTTATAAAGGTTGATCGTCTTCAGATAATCCCGAAGCCCTTCTTCCCCCAGGGCCAGGATCGCCTCTGGCGTATGGGCTACGGCGAACAGCCGGGCTGTGGCCTTGTTGACTCCCTTGTCGGTCGCCTGAGCCGACAACACCACCGCCACCAACAACTCAAAAGGCGTGGAATACACCAGTTCTGTGGTGGGGCTGGGAATGGCTTGAGCCAATCGCTCGAAAATCCGGTAACGAAGGGTCTTGTTCACGGGTTAAGGCTTCCGCAACCAGGATACAACGGCGTTTCTGACTGCAATGAGCAGCCCCAGCGCGATGAATGCACCGGGCGGCTGCATGGCCAACTGGAACCCCTGATACCCGTCGAACAGGGTGAGTGAACCCAGGGTTCCCTGACCCAGAAGCTCCCGACCCGCCCCCAAAGCCACCAGCACCCCGCTGAATCCCAGCCCGGTATACAGGCCATCCAGCCCGGCTTCCCGGACAGGATGACGGCAGGCAAAGGCCTCAATCCGGCCCAGTATGGCGCAGTTGGTGACGATCAGGGGAATGAACAACCCCAGGGTTTGGTGCAACTCAAACAGGAATGCCTGCATCAGCAGATCAATACTGCTGACCGTAACGGCGATGACCAACACAAACAGCGGTAGCCGTATGCTGGCAATGAGCCTGTCCCTGAAAGCAGCGATCAGACTGCCGGAAACCACCATGACACCCGTGGTGGCCAGACCCAGGGTCAAACCATTGAGCAGACTGTTGCTGACCGCCAGCAAGGGACATAGCCCCAACAGGGCTACCAAAGCCTGATTGTTGTGCCAAAGCCCCCGAGCGGCCAATTCCTGATGAGATACTGTAGTCATGAGTAGCGAGTAACAGGTGAAATGATGGATTGCTGCTGTCACACTGGATCAGGGGTATCAGACTATACGGAACCACGCCGCGATTCAAGTCTCGGCAACTGGCCCTGCTTGCCCGTCAGTGGGTACCGGTTTACCCTACTGCCTCCTTCACTCCAACGCAGGAATCATTGACCATGAAATTCCCCTACGGACTCAGCGATTTTGCGGCCATTCGTCAGGAAGGCTATTTTTACCAGGACAGAACCGGGCTGATTCCCCAACTGGAACAGGCGGGCAGACAGCTTTTGTTCCTGCGTCCGCGCCGGTTTGGTAAAAGCCTGTTGCTGTCGATGCTGGAAAATTATTACGACGTGCGCCGGGCCGATCAGTTTGAGTCCCTGTTTGGTGCCCTGAGCATTGGCCAAAACCCCACCCCGTTACATAATCAGTATTGTATTTTGCACTGGGATTTTTCGCTGGTTAAATGTCGGGGAGAAATAGCCGATATTGAAATGGCATTGCACCGCTGCCTTAACCTGGCCATTGAGAATTGTGCGGACCGGTATCAACTTACGGTAGCCACTGTCAAGGATGATGCGATTATTTCGTTTGGGCAATTACTCAAGGCGGTGCGCTCCACCGGCCATAACCTCTACCTCTTCATCGACGAATACGATAACTTTGCCAATGAGGTGTTAGTGGCCCGGCAGGAGCACTATGAGGC
>CAIVXW010000228.1 GCA_903910005.1 uncultured Methylococcaceae bacterium | reverse complement strand
CCAACTGGCAGGCGGAGCAGGAAGCACTGCGGCAGGTGCCCAAACCACAGCAGCCACCCGCTTCGCCGGATTCGGTTCGTCAGAGTTACCTGAAGGCACTGGAGCAATACGCACGTCAGAACAATGCGACGAAAACCGGTAAAAAATGAGCCAATCAACACTGTTTCATCCCCTGGCCGAAGCCTGCCTGCTGGAAGCCGATACGGTTGCCGCCAAATTGCAATGGATCGACGCACTGGCGGCGTGCCGGGCCGACGGTCGGCTGGTATTTGCCGTGACTCACCCGGTCAAACCGGCCAGTGCCGTGGTGTTGCCGCTAAAGCCCCGTCTGGTCGAACCCCGCGAGCTGCCGGGCCGCAATTTCACGACCCATAGCGGTCGGGTGGCTTTTTTCCATGCCCTGGCGCACATCGAATTTACCGCCATTCTGCTGGCCCTCGACATGGCCTATCGTTTTCACGGCCTGCCGACCGCCTTTTACCATGACTGGCTGGGAGTGGCCCTGGAGGAGGCTTTGCATTTCAGTTTGTTGAACCAGCGACTGGCCGAACTGGGGGCCACCTATGGCGATTGGCCGGCTCACCGGGGATTGTGGACAACCGCCGAGGCAACGGCGCATGACGTATTGGCCCGGCTGGCCCTGGTACCCCGCTGCATGGAAGCCCGGGGACTGGATGTCACACCGGGCATGATCGAACGGTTGCAACAACACGGTGCCGCCAACGATGTCGCCCTGTTACAGCGTATTTATACCGATGAAATCGGCCATGTGGCCCTCGGTAGCCGCTGGTTCGGGCATGTTTGCCAGACCCGGGCCATCGAACCGGAAGCAGCCTATTTCAGCCTGCTGCAACAACATCTGCACGGTGACCTGCGTGGCCCGTTCAATCTGGAGGCCCGCCGCCAGGCCGGTTTCAGCGAGCAGGAACTGACCCGACTGGCAGTCGCATGATGGCACGGCGGCACCTGATGTCGGGTTTGGCTCTGGTCATGCTGTTGGCCATGCCGGTGGCGCAGGCGGATCTGGCAGCCGGCCTGGAGGCGGCCGGTCGTCAGGACTGGACGCTGGCCCGAACCGAATTCGAACCGCTGGCGGTCGGGGGAGATACTGCCGCCATGGTCAACCTGGGCAATCTGTACATGAAGGGGCTGGGTGTCGATCAGGATTACGTCGAAGCCCGACGCTGGTACCAGCAGGCAGCCGAGCGCGGAGACCGGGGCGGTCAGGGAAAACTGGGGCTGCTCCATTATTTTGGTCTGGGAGTACCGATTGATTACGGCCTGGCCGCGCACTGGTTTCTGCAGGCAGCCGAACAGGGTGAGGAAACGGCGGAAACCATTCTGGCAACGCTGTATGCCAGGGGCGAGGGGGTGGAGCGGGATCTGGCGGCTGCCTATGTCTGGTACACCCGCGCCATGGAGCAGGGGTATCCCGGTGCGGAACAGGCCCGGACTGAACTGGTGGAAACCATGTCGCCCGGTGAAGTCAGCGAGGCCCTTTCGCGCCTGTCGGCCCAGGCGGCCCGCAATCATCCCGAGCCGGTTCCGGTGGCGGAGTCAACGGCATCAAGGCGGAAGTCACCCGTCCGGCGGCAGCACTCGACCCGACGGCAGCGGGTGAAATCCGACCCGCCGCACAAGCGGCACGGATCACGTGCGTCCGGTCACACCCGGCCACGGTCGCGGCACTGAGTTGACCTTCAAGTTCATGGTAAGGCGGGAACACTGACGCTTGCAGGGCGCAAACGATCCGGATTTGACGGAGAAACGGGGGGAAACAGTTGGGAGGACGGGGGTGGCGGAGAGGAAGGGATTCGAACCCTTGTGCCGGGTTTCCCCAACCATCCGATTTCGAGTCGGCGCCGTTATGACCGCTTCGGTACCTCTCCCGCTCAAGGCCTGCTATTATAGGGTTCGTTTCTGACAATTTGAATGGTGAGTGCCATGAATTTCATCAAAAAATTCATCCACTCCAGCCCGACAATGGCCGACCGACTCCCGACACGGGAGTTGCGAGCAGAACCAGAAAAATCATGGTACGTGCAATGCCTGATTTTTCTGGTTCTGTTGCTGCCGTTTTCGGGCTGGACTCAATCAACCACCGGCTCACAATCCCATCTGGAGAAAATCCGCCAACGGGGTGAGTTACGGGTCATTACCCGCTCCGGTTCCATGACGCACTGCGAAACCGCAGCCGGTACGGCCCGGCTGGACTGTGAACTGGCCCGGCTGTTTGCCCGCCGTCTGGGCGTGGAAGCCCGTTTCTCCGTGGCAGAACCCGGCTTCCGGACGGATCGCATGGTTGCAGGCAATCAGGCCGACCTGGCGGCGGGTGCCTTTGCCGATGTGTCGAATGGCTTTCCGCTGCGGTTCGGCCCGGTTTACCGTCAGGGCGCAGGTTGGGTCTTGCCCATGAACGAGGACGTGAGCCTGTATGTCGAGGTACAGCGATTTTTTGCCGAATTGAGGGCAACCCGACGGCTGGAGCAACTGCTCGACCGTTACGCCGAATACCCCTTGCCTGAACCGGATCAGTTCGCTTCAGAACTGGGCCAGGACTTCAAAAAACGCCTGCCGGGTCTAAAACACTGGTTTGTGCGGGCCGGTCGCCACCATGCCCTCGACTGGCGGTTGCTGGCGGCCATCGCCTATCAGGAATCGCGCTGGCAGAAACAGGCGGTTTCTCCAGAGGGCGTCAGGGGACTGATGATGCTGACCCAAACGACTGCCCGGGAGCTTGGGGTCAGGGATCGCACCGATCCGGCCAGCAGCATCATGGGAGCCGCAGAGTACCTGCGCCGGACGCTCGACAACATTCCTGCGGAAATTGCTGACCCTGATCGCACCTGGTACGCCCTGGCGGCCTACAACCTGGGTTACACCCATATTGAGCGAGCCCGGCAACTGGTACGGGGCAAGGGTGGTAATCCGGATATGTGGGTTGAGATTCGCAAGGTACTGCCCCGCATGAATCGCCTGCCCGGCCTTGGTCGTGCCCACAAAAAAAACCACCGGGGCACGGTGGCGGTCGAGTATGTCGATCGTATCAGGCAGTACTACCATCACCTGGTGGGCATGACCACCCCCAAAACCGATAGCCTTACCAGCGGGCCGGCAGATTCCGGTTCAGTGTGATGCACTTGTGATCAATGGAGATATAACCGCCCCGCCGCAGGTCATTGAGGATGCGGGTTACCATCTCACGCGATGATCCCACCCGACTGGCAATTTCCTGATGCGTCAGGGGGTCGGTAATGCGTCGCCCCTGTCCATCCTCGCGGGAACTGTCCATCAAAATCCGGGCGATCCGGCCATAGACATCCAGCAAGGCAAAATCGGCAATGCTCGCGGTGGAGTTACGTACCCGCCGGGCCATCAGTTCCAGCAGGTGCAGGGCGATGCAGGGGTTGGCGTTGAGGATATCGAGAAAACTGGCTCTGGACAACACCGCACAGCGGGTATGGGTCAGGGCCATGACTGACGCAGAGCGGGGCTTGCCGTCCAGCAGGGACAATTCACCAAATGCCTCGCCCTGCTCAATGTAGCCCAGTGTGACCTCCCGGCCTTCGGCATCACTCAGATACGCCTTGAGACGGCCTTCAAGCACCAGGTACAGGGAACTGGATTCTTCCCCCTGAGTCAGGATGACGGCACGTTTGGACATGGTTCTGACGGTTACCATGGTCTCAATGGTTTTGATCGAATCGGGATCAAGCCCCTCAAACAAGGCAACCATTTCCAGCATGGCTCCCCCTTATGGTTTGGTCTGTTGCGCGGAGGCAACCGGATAATCCGGCCGGAGGCCGTGGGGATGCAGCAGACCCGCCTTGTAGAGCAGGATCAGCAAAAAAAATAACCCCAGCGACAGGGAAATACGGGCGGTGAGTGCCCGGACAGTGCGATTGGATTCCGCGTTGTCCCTGTCCTTGTAAAGGTTACGCAGTGCCAGTGCCAAACTGACGATGATGGCTGCAAGCAGTAAAACGATCAGGATTTTCATCAAAATTTGCGCGAGAAACCCT
>CAIVXW010000227.1 GCA_903910005.1 uncultured Methylococcaceae bacterium | reverse complement strand
TCCTGCTGTTTCAACCAGTCGACAATCACCTTGAGTTGCGCCGGTTCCGGTACCCTGCCGACCTGCGAGACGCATCCCTCCGCCAGTAAAACCCCACCGGTGACGCCCAGATCATCCAGCAGTTGTGGCAAGGCACCCGCCAGGGTCTGATGCAGGTCCATGTCCTGTTTGAGGGCGACATCCAGGCGGCGGATATGGCGTTCAAGGTGTGACAGATAGTCTGCACTGTCCATCCTCACCTGATCCGGAATCAGGGTGGCTATCATCTGAACCACAAAAATCAGGGGAGCCCGCTGTTCCGGGGGCAAATACAGCGGGGCCGAGTGGTTCATGCAGGATATGAGACCCCAAAGTTTCTTTTCCACCATGATCGGCAATACGGCGGTGGCGCGGACCCCCATGTTTTTCAGATATTCCACATAGGTGGGAGAAACGCTGCGTAGCTGGGAGTGGCCCAGGTTCAGCATGGCTTCATCCATGCCGGCCAGGGAGCTGACCGGAACCGGCTGATAATGCACGTCAGGCAGGTGTCGCAACGGGCTGAGGGCAAACATCCGCCGGGCGGGTAGCGGAATATCGCTGGCCGGAAAATAGAGATATTGGAAGGATTCCAGAGTGGGCAGCCTGGTTTCAGCGATGACCTGACCGGAAAAATCCGGTTCAAACCGGTAGACCATCACCCGTTCAAAGCCGGTAGTTAGGCTGACCCAGTTCACCAGTGCTTTCAGCATGGCCGTCAGTGAACCGGTCTCACGGATATGTTGTATCCAGGTATTCAGGTGCGACAGTTGCAGGAGGGCTTTGCGCTGGGTGGCCGGTTCCAGTTCAAGCAGTAATAACCGGCCGCGCCGGTGTCCGAACAGGTGGTAACTCATGTCCGGGTTGTGTGGATGCTGCCAGGTCATGAAATGCACCATGGTTCGCTCTACCCGAATCTGGAACAGGTGGGAACACAGTTCGTCCACTGCACCGGTTCCAATCGCCTGATCCAGGGTTTTTCCGAGCAGGTTTTCAGCCGTTTGCAGCAGAAAGGCACCGGCATTGTCGCTGATACGGAGTATGCACAGGGTCGGTTCTTCAACCACCATCAATACGCCGTGAGGCTGGATGGCACTGATGAGGTGAATTGGCTCCTCGTCGCAAGGGGAGTTGGAGCCAGGTTGTAGCGGCATGGCGTAAGGAACGGTCAGGTGGTCGGTCATGGCAGTGTCTTCAAGTCAGTTGTGAACCAGCCCTCCAGGCTGAGGAATGTCTGGCGGGCGGTGGCCAGCAGCACGGATTCATCCAGGGGGCCTTGTTCCAGCCAGGCACCGAACTGTTTCCAGCGGGTCGGGGTGTCCGGGCCGTAACCGGTAAAAAATGTCAGTCCCTGGTGTTCCTCCAGGGCCAGTTGCCGCTTGAAGTGACGCTGCAGCATCTGTCCGCCAAGGGTGGAGCCTTCCAGTACGTACAGGCATCCCATGACACGACTGCGGTCGTGGCAGTCGGGCAGGGCAGGGCAGGACGGCAGGTTTGCAAGGCAGGCGGCATCGTATCCCAGTGTGGTCAGGTCCTGCACCAGCAGTGGCGTTTTGACCCGCTGGTCATAATCGGGTACCCAGTCCCGTATGGCTGTCAGAGCCAGAAGGCGTTGTTCCAGCGGACGGTAATAGCCGAGAAACCCCTTCAAGAGATCTGCATACTGTGTCAGGGAAAAATCTGCCCGCAGCAGGTTCAGGTGTTGCTCCAGCCGCAGGTGTTCGGCCCGGGTGTGTTCGCGGAGTGCGGTCAATCGTGGGTTGGTCATTGGGGCGGTCTTTTACGTATCAGTTCAATCACCCGGCCGGGTGCCGGTTCGGCACCACGCAGTTTTTGCTGCGTGGCATTTACGGCCCGGGTGAACTCACCCTGCAACCGGGGCATGATGCCCAGAGCCTCCGGGTCATGGTAACTGACCTCAAAAGGCACCGG
>CAIVXW010000226.1 GCA_903910005.1 uncultured Methylococcaceae bacterium | reverse complement strand
TGTGAAGGCCAGGGGGATCAATGAATTTGAATAAACGCACGAGTCTTGGCAAGGCCGTGCCACGCGTCGAATCCTTGCACGTTGAAAACTACCGGGCTCTGCGTAAAGTCGAACTCAACAACCTCACCCCCATGACGGTCTTACTCGGCCCCAATGGCAGCGGCAAGTCGACTATGTTCGATGTTTTCAATTTTCTGGCCGAATGCTTCCAGTTTGGTTTGCGCCATGCCTGGGATCGGCGCGGTCGGGGCAAAGAACTGAAAACGCGGGGGACTACTGGCCCCATTGTGTTTGAACTGAAATACCGCGAGCAACCCGACACCCCGATCATTACTTACCATCTGGCGATTGATGAAGGGACTAAAGGCCCGGAAGTGGAGGAAGAGTGGCTTGAGTGGCGCCGTGGTAACAGAGGCAAGCCGTTTCGTTTTCTGGAGTTTCGTAAAGGTATTGGACGAGCCGCGAGTGGTGATGCGCCCGATTCGGACGATGTGCGGGTGGATACGAATTTACGTTCGCCCGACCTGATTGCCGTCAATACCCTGGGGCAATTTACCGAGTACCCCCGCGTGGCCGCCTTGCGTGAATTTATTACTGATTGGTATGTGTCATATTTATCCGTTGACCAAACCCGCAATCAACCCGAGGCGGGGCCACAAGAGCGTCTAAGTAAAAGTGGAGAGAATCTGCCGAACGTCATTCAGTATTTGAAAGAACAACATCCAGAGCGACTGGAACAGATTTTCACGGTTTTGCGCCAGCGTATTCCCCGTTTGGAACGGGTGGAGGTAGAGCCTATGCCGGATGGTCGCTTGTTGCTGCAAATCAAGGATGCCCCCTTTGAACAGCCAGTGCTGTCAAAGTTTGCCTCAGATGGCACTATGAAGATGCTGGCCTATTTGACGGTGCTGTACGACCCGGAACCACCACGATTTATTGGTATTGAGGAGCCGGAGAACTTTCTACATCCTCGCTTATTGCCTGATCTGGCTGAAGAATGCCGGGCAGCATCGGAGTACTCGCAATTGTTGATTACCAGCCATTCACCTTTCTTGCTCAACGCTATGCGTGCCGAGGAAGTGCGCGTGCTCTACCGCGATGATCGGGGTTTTACCCGGGTTGTTCGTGCTTGCGATATTCAGGGTATTAACGAATTTATTTGTGCCGGGGCATCACTTGGGTATTTGTGGATGGAAGGTCACTTTGGCTTGGGGGATCCATTAGTTAACCAGGGAGCACCACGCGCTCCAAGGAAAAGGGGCGGCTGATGCTGGAAAAACTGATCGTTATGGTGGAAGAGCCATCGATGGAAGCAGCATTGGAAATACTCCTGCCCAGGATGTTGGGTGAAGTTGAATTCCAAATCATCCGTTTTCAGTGCAAGGACGACTTGCTGAAGCAGTTACCCGACAGGTTAAACGGCTATCAAAGCTGGCTACCTGCCAGCTGGGCCATTGTCGTGTTGCTCGATCGCGATGACGATGAGTGCAAGGATCTGAAGCAGCGTCTTGAAAGCATGGCCCAACAAGCGGGATTGGTCACAAAAACTCAGGCGGGTGCCGGAAACAGCTTCAGGGTGGCCAATCGCATCGCCATTGAGGAATTGGAGGCTTGGTACTTTGGCGACTGGAATGCAGTGCAGTTGGCTTATCCACGAGTGTCCGCCACGCTTCCCAAAAAAGCATCTTTTCGTGATCCTGATGCCATTCTCGGTGGCACTTGGGAAGCGTTCGAGCGCGAACTGAAGAAATGTGGATATTTCAAGACGGGGTTGCGTAAGTTTGAATGCACACGAGCGATAGCACCGCACATGGATGTTACTGTTAACCGCTCCAAAAGCTTTCAGGCATTCCATTCTGCAGTTTCTTCCGCCGTGGCGTGGGTGTGATCATGAGCATTGCCGATTTCATTCAGAACAAAATTTTTCGTCCCCGTCTGCAAAAGACAGGTTGTCTCGTGGTGTATGACCCTGCGGGGCATTACCAGGCTGTCTGCACCGGTATGGCCGACGAAACGCTGCGGGTCGTGGATGCTTCAAGGAGCAGTATTGAGAGCCGGATTGCCGCGATGCAGAGCCTGCGTGATGTGATCAATCGGCAGCTCACCGGGATATTGGTCTATGTGCCTGCAAAAGCACCGGAGAGCGATGAAGAACGGCAGGCTGATCCATTCGCGCCTATCGCCGCAGCAGGAGCGATGTTCCCCGAAGGGGATGGTGACAGCTTCGAGAGTCTGTGCCTGAAAGCGAAGCCGGATCACGCCACGGCGATACGGGCCATTTTTGCGCAGGATGCGTCGCCCGGTTTTGCGGTGCTGGATGCGATTGGTGGCGGCCTGGGCTGGCCCAATCTGCGGGCACTCCTGGCGGTCGAGTCCGCCCGGGATATTCTGTTCGCGCTGCTGGTGCCAAGCGATGCACAGAAGGCCGCCTTGAAAGGCAGCGATAGCTGCGTGAGCGAGGCGCGTGATTTGCTCCGCAACAGCATGGGCCTGACTCTGAAGACCCGAGGCAAAACCTGGGATTCGGTTGCCAACGAGTTGTGGCGTTTTGTCTTGTTTAGCGAGTTTGTGTTCGATCTGCCAGGCAGCTTGCCGACCGGTTTGAGCGATGTACCGCGAGCCGAAACGCAGGCCAGGCCCTTGATCGAGGATTTATGCGATCGCCTGCGGAATGATCGTCGTACCCGGAACACTTATATCGACCATGCAGAACAAATCGAGCAAGACCTCAATCTGGTCAGCCAATTTGGTGGTTGGTCTGATTTGGGTGACCGCGACACCTTCCCGTTTGAGGAACGCACGTTTTTGACCCGGGCCATTGAGGGCATCCTGCGTGATGACATCGACCAGGTGCGAACCATTTCAGAGCGTCATCAGCAATCGGTGTGGACGGGTAAAGGCGAGAGCCGTGCCCAATGGGACTTGATTCGAGCCGCCACTGAACTGCTGCAAACCTGCGGCGACATGGCACGGCAGCTTGCAGATAACGCACGTAATCTGGATGTACTGTTGGCCTTCTATATCAGCACCTTGCGTGAAGCGGATCGCTTGCATCGAGAATTTGAGCAGGCCGTCAGCGACTACGACTGGCAAGACGCACACGGTGTCATGACGCCGGTCAAGCAGCAGGTGCGGAAGCAGTACGGCAAGCTGGTCGAGAAGGTGCAACTGATCTTTACTCGCCTCGTGGAGCAAAGCGGATGGCCTTTGGCCGGGCAGCTATCGAATGCAGATGTATTTGATCGCATTGTCGCGCCCAAACTACAGAAGAACGGCCATAGGGTGGCGTACTTCATGGTCGATGCGCTTCGCTACGAATTGGGGGTGGCACTGGAACGGCAGTTGGCAGACGATGGCCAGGTTGCAGTGCAAGCGGCAATGGCGCAGCTACCCAGCATCACGCCTGTGGGTATGGCCAGTTTGTTGCCTGGAGCAGGCCAGCTCCTGCGCATCAGGAATGACTCACAGAGCCTGGTGCCCATGCTGGGCGAGCAGGTAGTGGATACCGTTGCACAGCGCATGGATGTGTTGCGGAAGAAGTACGGCCAACGCTTTGAAGAGGGACGTCTGGAAGACTTTGTGCGCGGGCGTTTCGATTTTTCGCCTGAAACCGATTTGTTGGTGTTGCGTGCGGTGGAGATAGACAGCCACTTTGAAAACCACCCCGACACCGCACCCGCAGAGATTACCCATGCGCTAAAACGGATTCGTGTGGCCATTCACAAATTGAAAGAGCGTGGCTTTCATGAGGTGGTGATCGCGACCGATCATGGCTTTTTCATGAACACTCACGCGGGCGCGGGGGATGTGTGCAGCAAGCCTGCTGGCAACTGGATTGGCATCCATGAGCGGTGTGCCCTGGGTGACGGCATCGGTGATGGCAATCACTGGGTGGTCTCTGCGGAAAAGATGGGCATACGTGGCGATTTCACCCGGTTCGCTGCGCCGCATTCGCTGGCTGCCTATCGCAGCGGGTTGCTCTATTACCACGGCGGTATTTCCTTGCAGGAATGCGTAGTGCCGGTGATCTCGATGCAATTGAAAGCTTCCAGCCAACCGAGCCTGCATAGAGCCACTGTGACGATGAACTACAAGAACGGCACCAAGGCCATTACCACACGAATGCCAGTGATTGATCTTGCCATCGAATCCTCTGATCTATTTTCGCTGGAAAACGACTTCGAGATTCTGTTGGAAGCTCACAATGCCAAGGGTGAAGTCGTAGGAGAAGCCAAGGCCGGCAGGGTCGTTAATCCTGCTACCGGAACATTGACATTGAAACCTGGCGATAAAGCTCAGGTGACTATCAAAATGCAAATGGATTTTGAGGGGAAATTCAAAATAAAAGCGTTGCATCCCACGACGTATACCGTGTACTGTCAAATTGACCTTGAAACCCACTATGCGGTATAAGAATGACCAATGAACTCGACCAAAAACTGACGGCTACCTTTGACGGCAAGGTATTGCGCAAGGACTTACTGCATCGAATCAAGAAAGGAACCAATGTACCTACCTTTGTGCTGGAGTTTTTGCTGGCGCGATTTTGTGCGAGTGATGATCAGGCGGAAATTGATTCCGGTATGGAAGCGGTGCTGGCTAGTTTGCAAGACAACTATGTCAAACCGGATGAGGCCAATGCCGCACAGTCAAAGGTAGCACTCAAAGGCAAGCACCGCTTTATCGACAAGGTTCATGTTCGGTATGTCGAGAAAGAGAAGCGCCATTGGGCCTCATTAGAGAACTTCAATTCACAGCGCATCGCTATCGGCGAGAAGTTCTATCGAAACAATAACCGCCTGCTGGAAGGTGGTATTTGGGCTGAGGTGACGTTGGCACATAATGCTATCGAAGAAGACGACTATGCGTTTTATATTGAAGACCTGCGCCCCATCCAGATCAGTCGCTTTGATTTTGAGTGCTACTGTGAAGGTCGAACCCGGTTCACCCGTGACGAGTGGATTGCCGTCATTCTGCGTACCGTTGGCCTGGAGTCGACAAAGCTGTCAAAGCGTGTATGCATGCACTTCATTGCCCGCCTTGCCGCCCTCGTGGAGCCTAATTACAACTACATTGAACTGGGGCCACGCGGCACCGGGAAATCCTATTTTTTCAGTGAGTTTTCGCCCTACGCCACACTGATTTCAGGGGGGCAGGCCACCAAGTCGGCTCTGTTCTACAACAACGCACGCCGCAAAGTTGGTCTGGTTGGGTTTTGGGATACCGTGGCTTTTGACGAGGTAGGCGGTATTAAAGTCAAAGACCCGGACACCATTCAAATCATGAAGGATTTCATGGCGAATGGACGCTTTTCACGCGGTGCTGAAGTGATCGCTGATGCGAGTCTGAGCTTTGTCGGTAACTTCGATCTTTCCATCCGCCAGGTGGTTAACTCGGTGGGGCATGATCTTTTTCAGCCGTTGCCTGCTGAGTTTGATCTGGCATTCATGGATCGCTTCGCTGCCTATATTCCTGGCTGGGAAATGCCCAAGAACGGGAGCGAATTTCTTACTGGTAGTTACGGGTTGATTACCGATTACCTGGCGGAAGCTTTTCATTACCAGTTCAAGCATACCAACCGGTATGAAGAAGTCACCAAACGTATTCGACTTGGCAAAAGTGTTGAAGGGCGTGATGAAAAAGGTATCAAAAAAACAGTCTGTGCCTTCCTGAAAATCCTTCACCCTGGTGGATATCCTGCGGATGAGGAGTTTGACGAATACGTTGAATATGCCGTTGAGTGTCGTCGACGGGTGAAAGAACAGATGAATAAACGCAAACCCGATGATGAGTTTGCCCGTATCAATCTCTCATTCCTCAATGCTCAGGGACAAGAGGTTGTCGTCCATTGCCCTGAGTCAAAGGGTGCTGCAGCGACCCAGCAACCGTTGCGACGACAGCTCAATGACAAACTTGCGCCAGAACGTGGCCTTGCGACCGAGGCTGGACAAGAGCCAACAGTACCTCCATCTGTCAGCAAAGTTGAACCTACTGTTCCTGTCGTCCTTCCAGATGAGTTGGTCGAACGTCATTTCACGATTATGTATGGGGACGTTGGCCACAGCTACGAATCCATCATTGGCCCCTACCTGCGAGGAGCCAGGACCGTCCTCATTGAAGACCCCTATATAAGGCTTCAGCATCAGATCCAGAATTTCGTTCGATTTTGCGAGTGCGTCATGAAGGCCGGAACAGTGAAGAAAATCAAATTGATCACTGGATACGATGACGACACACAGTTGGCTGATATTGCAGGGAAGCTGGAGGAGTTGAAACAGAGCCTGCTCGAAATGGATATGGAGCTTGAAGTCAAACTCAACCCCAACCTGCACGACCGCGAAATCCGTCTGGACAACGGTTGGGTCATCAAAATCGGGCGGGGCCTGGATTTTTACCAAAAACCGGGGGGCTGGTTTGAGCTGGGGGCGAATGACCTCAGCTTGCGTAAATGTCTGGAAACCAAAGTGGATATTTTTCGGGCGACGGGTGGGTGACATTCCATCGCCTTGCAGGTCATCTCTGTGTCCATCTCGGCCATACTCCCATCTGCCCCCAATAGTGTACACTAGACCCGCATCGAAACAACCTGCCTCACAGTGAGAGGCTGGAGGGTGTCATGAACAAAGCAACACGCGTCAGGCAATGTTTTCCTGTCGACAAGGAGAAGTGGCAAACGCTGTACTACAAAAACAAGTGCGAACGCCAGAGGAGACGACTGCACGCGCTGATGGTGATTGGAGAAGGGCAAAACCTGTCGCAGGTAAGCACACAGATGGGCATCAGTCGGACAACACTGTCAAAGTGGCTCGATACCTACCTGCATGGAGGACTGGAGGCCTTGGTGGCTCCCGAGCATCGACGGGTACCGCAGAAGTTGTCTCCCATGCAGTTGAAGGTGCTGTGCTTCATAGTGAAGCATAAAGTACCGGCTGATTACGGCATCGACAGCTATCAGTGGACAGGTAAGATCCTTCAGCAGTTGCTGGAGACCAAGTGGGGTGTGCATCTGGGAACAAGCCGTATCTACAGAATTCTGGACAAAGGGGGACTGTCACTCCAGCGAAGCCACCGGGATTACGGGCCGCCACCGCCCCTGGCTCGGCAGCAGGAATTCATCAGCGGACTGAGAAAAAGCCTGGAGGAATGCCCGGAAGATGGAAAAGTGCTGGCTCTGGACGAGTTCTCGCTCACCTCCGGTACCACGACGCACTATGTTTGGGCCGAGAAAAACAGCAAACCGAAGGTGGCCAGCAATGAAAAGTGTCGACGTCGAACCAACGGCTTCCTGGCGGTTGACGTAAAATCGGGGGAAACCCGGGTGGAGTTCAGGCAAAAAAGCAAAACTGCAGACGCCATTGTCGCGATCACGCTGCTTATCCTGGCTTTCGCACAGCAGGGATGCCACTGGTTCAGGATCATTCTGGACAACGCCACCATCCATAGAGAAAAAATGCGCGAAGGCGTTCAGGCCGTGCTGAACGAGATAGGGACGCATCCTGGCTTTGAGTACCTCAATCCTGTCACGCTCAGCTTTTTGCTGACCCCACCCTACTCACCAGACTTCAACCCGGCGGAGTACATCATACACGCGGTGCGAAAAAATTCGCTCTATCACGTTCCCTGCAACGTCTCCCTGGAACAAAAAGCAGAGCGAATAAAAGATCACCTGGCCAGAGGGTCGCCCTATACCCCCGTTCAGATGTCGAACATCGTTCGTCACATCTACGGGACTCCTGACAGGAAATCCAAAAGAAAGTGGCCATTATTGGAGTAACATGGGAGTAGACGACTGGGGGGCGGAATGTCGGGTAATGCCTTCCCGAGGCTCCAGTTCATCGTCACCACCCACAGCCCGCAGGTACTCAGCACGGTTCGTCGCGAGAACATCCGGGTTCTCCAGGCTACGGAAACCGGTTTTCAAGCCGTCATGCCTGACTTCAGCCCACTGGCGCACGAATCCGGCGACGCGCTGGCCAAGGTCATGGGCACACACCAAGAACCGGAGTTACCCTTGGCTCTCTCGCAAAAAACCTCGTCAAACC
>CAIVXW010000225.1 GCA_903910005.1 uncultured Methylococcaceae bacterium | reverse complement strand
TGCCCGGGAAGGACGCACGGTCATTTTCGTCAGCCACAACATGAGTTCCATCCTGCAGTTCACCGACCGTACCCTGTTGCTTGAATCCGGGCGAATCCTGCATGACGGCGACAGCGAAACCGGCGTAGCCGAATATCTCAAGGGTAATGAACTGGCCAATCGCCGTAGCCAGTTGGCCAGCAAGGTGCCCTGGTTTCAGATAACCCGGTTCGGGTTTGAACAGCAGGCAATGGTCCCCGGTTTCAACCAGCCGTTACACTTCAGCCTGCAACTTGATTCAGCCCGGGAACTCAGCGATCTGACCCTGACCCTGGGTATCACCAACACGCTGGGTGCCCGCCTGGTTACTGCCCGTACCAGCCTGGAGAGCGTCGCTGTCGGCACGAGTACCGTGGCATTGCAGGTGCCGGATCATCGGCTTACACCCGGAACCTATTTCATCTCGCTCGCCATTCGCGCCCCCGGACGCGCCCTGTTCGCCGCAGAGCAGGTGCTTTGCCTGGAACTGGTTGCCGACTCGATTGAGGACCGGCACCTTCTGGCCCTGGCCCACAAGTCCGGTGACCGCCTGGGGTGTTACTGTGTACTTCAGGCTCACTGTACCCCCGATCATTCTGCTGCCACCTTACTCACGCCATGACAGTCAAACCCGAACTGACCCGACTGCGGATGCATATCGACAACGGTCTGGCTCATCTGCATTGTGCAGTGTATCGGCTGGGGTGTCCCCTCACCCGGCAAGCCCTCGACCGCATGCCTCCAGGCCACTTGCTGTACGCCCTTTATATCTCACACCGCTACCGTTACGTGTACGTGGATAATCCCAAAACCGGTTGTTCCTCACTCAAATCAGCCCTGGTAGAGCTGGAGGCCCGCGACGGGCCGAGACCGGTGGATTGCTATGACTGGACGGTATTGCATAATCGGGATCGTTCAATCCTGCTGCAACTGACCGATCTGCGTTCAGTGCGTCCCCTGACTACCCTGGTCGAACAGGGCTACCGTTTCATCAGCTTTGTGCGTAACCCCTATACCCGGTTGCTGTCAGGCTATCGCGACAAAATCCGCAAACCCCACTACCGGCAGGAACTGTTACGTTTAATGGGAAAGGATCCCGGCGACGTTGAGTGCCCCATTACGTTTGCGGATTTTGTCCATGCGGTTACCGACCAGAGCGATTATGCGATGAATCCCCACTGGCGACCACAGACCAGCCAGATTTTGCATGACCTGATTGATTATTCCTTTCTCGGACGGTTTGAGGACTACGCGAACGAGTACGTGCGCCTGTTCCGTCACCTGGGAATCGCCGATGATGCCATACCGGCCCACCGCAACCTTAACTGGAACCCGACCGGTCAGGCGGTCAGTCTCGATGAATTCTACACACCGGAACTGCGGGAGCGGGTTTATCAGCGTTATCGCCAGGATTTTGAACGGTTGGGATACCTTCCATGAATGCGCCCCGGGTGACGGTATTGATGCCGGTTTATAACGGAGAGCGTTATATCGAAGAAGCGATACAAAGCATTCTTGCCCAGACCCTGACCGATTTCGAACTGCTGATCGTGGAGGACGGTTCCACCGACCGCAGCCCCGCACTGATTGCCGGGTTCGAGGATGCACGTATCCGGGTGATTGCCAATCCGGGTAACTGCGGCCTGGTGGCCAGTCTCAACACCGGATTAGACCAGGCCCTTGGCACGTATGTCGCCCGGATGGATTGCGATGACGTGAGTTTTCCCGAACGGCTGGCCAGGCAGGTGGCTTATCTGGACGCCCATCCGGAGGTTGGTCTGTGCGGAAGCTGGTTTGAGCGTCACCGGGAAGGCGTGGTCGAGCGGGTGCGTCCGGCGACAGACGACGCCGACATCCGTTTCTGGCTGTTGTTCAAGACGGTTTTCCTGCATTCATCGGTGATGCTGAGACGCGCCCTGTTTGTGGCGCGAGGGTTGCGTTATACCGACGCTTATCCTCATGCCGAAGACTACGCCCTGTGGGTACAGGCAAGCCGCTTCATGCGGCTGGCGAATGTCCCGGACTATCTGGTCGCTTACCGTTGTCATCCGGACAACACCAGTTCACGTCACCCGGCACGTCAGCAACTCAGTGCCGATGAGGTGACGGCCGGGTATTTGCGCCTGCTGGATCAAACCCTGGGTACCGATGAACTCGAGTGTCACCCTGAGCTGGTGCGGTTCAGAACCCGGGGAGACCGGGAGACGGTACAACGGTGCGGTGCCTGGCTGCAACGCCTGGCCCGTCTGGTCGAAACCCGACTGCAGCAACCCGGTCATCGGGTATACGATCAGTTGCAGGCACAGTGGTACGCGGTCTGCGGTAAAGCCGCCCGGGAAGGCTGGCCGATCTGGGCCATGTATCGACGCCATCCGGCTGGCCAACGGGCAGTCTGGCACCGGGTGTTACGGCTTGGGGTGCGTTGTCTGCTGCGGCAACCCATTCCGGTACCGAAGCCTGCTTCCGCGTTGAACCCGGCTGCAGCAGGCAATCCGGACGTTTCTCCACTGACCCGACACCATTCACCATGAAGAATCTCACCGGATTTCAGACACTCAAATACGCAATCAAGCCATTTGAAGAATCTCACCGGATTTCAGACACTCAAATACGCAATCAAGCCATTTCTGGTCAAGCGGCATTGTCATATTTACTGTATCGGCCACGGCAAAACCGGTACCCATTCCCTGAGCGACCTGTTTCAGCGGAATTATCGGGCCACTCACGAAGGGGACGCCGAAGTGTTGCTGGATCTGATCATGGATGTCGCAGCCGGAACCCTCAGCGCGGTGGAACTGCGTCATTACCTGTTTTGGCGGGATCGGCGACTGCTGACCGAGATGGATTCGTCCGGGCTTAATATCCATTTTCTTGATACCCTGCGTGACCTGTTCCCGCAGGCCCGCTTCATACTGACCCTGAGGGATTGCCATTCCTGGCTGGAATCCCAACTCAACCACATCATCGCCCGCCCGCCGGCCAACAACCCCCGGGTGGATTATTCAAGGTTTCAGGATTTTCACTACCGGTGGCAGGGCGAACCCCACCCGCCCGAGGAGACGGTACTGGAGCGGTTGGGGCTTTATACCCTTGATCATTTTTTGTCTACCTATGCCTGGCACAATCATAAAGCTCTGGACAGTCTGCCGCGAGAGCGATTGCTGGTGGTACGGACTCATGAGATCAGACAGGACGCAGGACGCATAGCCGCATTCGCCGGTGTTCCGCTGCAAACGCTTGATCTGGAACGGGCACACAGTTACCCGGCCAAGGCGCGGTTTGACGTGCTGGGGCAGATGGACAGGGATTATGTAGAGGACAAGATCCGGCAGCACTGTGGCCCGTTGATGGCTGAGTGGTTTCCGGATTTTCTGGAAAAAGCAAACAGTGGCGCGCCCGACACGACTTGAACGTGCGACCTTTGGCTTCGGAGGCCAATACTCTATCCAACTGAGCTACGGGCGCGGGGAAAGAAGGCGGCTATCTTAGCTTAAACAAGCCCGCTTTCGCAACCCGGTTCATCCGCCATGCGCGGAATACCAAGGCCTTCAGGGCGGTGGGGTTGAGGGTTCTGCCGTACCGTATCCCCTGAATCCCTCCAGATGGTAAACCGGGTATTCCATGCCGTAATCGGCATGCACCTGCACCCGGAGCGTGCCCAGGCGGGTGACGGTTGCAAAACTTTGTGCGAGTCGTTCGGGCGGGGTTTCGGTCGCGACGAAAATGAAGGCCGGTCGGAGCGAATGGCGCAAATCGGCGGTCAGGCGGTAATGATCGGTGATCTTTCCGTCCGGATTCCAGATGACGGCATCGCGGGGACGCGGGTTCAGATAGTAATTGAGTTCGGCCAGAATCCGCCGGTTGTCACTCATGAAACCGGCAGCCGGATAGCGATTCCTGAAGGTTTGTGTCTGGGTGGCCAGTTCACGCCAGCCTTTCATGCTGTGATAAATGTCGTTTTTACGGTTGAGCGGAATGCCTGCGGCCTGCAGCCAATCACCGTAATGGTAAATCAGGGAGCCGGTCAGCAGGTTGATCGCCACGATGGCGGCAAGCCAGTGCTGGCGCGAGGTTCGCACCAGTATCGTCCCGATCAGCAGCGAAGCGGCGACATAAGCGGCCATGGCCCAGTTGTAATTGGCCCGGGCAACGACCGCCTGCAGCGAATACAACAGTAAAACCGGCACGGTAAACATCAGCATCAGCCGCACCGGCCCTTCCGTCCACAGTGACCGGGGCAGCTGGCGTACACGTTGTCCGATGGCCAGGCACAGCCCTGGACCCAGCAGCAAAATCTGCACGCCCCAAAACGCCAGCAAATGATCCGGGTGGAACAGGTTTTTGTCCCAGTGGGCAATTTCGGCCGTGTGACGGAAGCTGGCAAACTGCATGCTGCCATTCCAGATCAGATTGGGCATGAACACCAGCAGGGCCACCAGCAGTGCGACAATGGCCCGGCGGCTGGCAAGACGGGCGCGGTAGTGCGGCACAATCAGCCCGGCCAGCAGCACCGACACCAGAAACAGCGAGGCGGTGTATTTGCTGAGCAGTCCCAAGCCCAGAGCCAGCCCCAATCCGCACCAGTCGCGCCAGGCGTCGGTCTCCACCGCCCGGATGAATCCGTACAGAGCCAGTGCCCAGAAAAACAGCAGCAGGCCGTCGGTGGTTGTCAGCCACGAGTAGAATGAAACCAGCGGCAGGCTGATGAACACCAGGGCCGATACAAACCCGGTCGCGGTCGAAAACAGGCGGCAGCCAATGGCATAAATGAGCAGGGACGTCAGCGGATACAGCAACAGGGGCGGCGAGTGGATGCATAACTCGCTGTCCCCGCACAGGCTGGTGGCAAGCCGGATCGTCCAGGCAATCATGGGCGGCTTGGAGTAATAACCGAACGCCGGTTCAAGTGACCATCCCCAGTAATACGCCTCATCGAAATAAAGCGGTAAATCCGCCTGGCGCAGGGCAAGGAAACGGTATGCGGTGAGGACGATCAGGATGAGGCATAACCAGGGCAACGTCGTCTGCGGACGCGGCAGGCTATTGACAAGGGCGACCGGCTTGGTTTTCATCACTGACCTTTTGAACGGGCTTTTTCTGTCATGTGGTTATTTTCTCTTTTCAAACGTCAGCCAGGTCAACCGGATGGGGAGGCGAACCGGGAGCGGTACCTGCATTTTCGCAAACTGGGACGTCAGTTCAATCTGACACTCATCAGACAATTGCCTGAATCAGCCCTGCAGGAGGCGGGCAAAAAACTCGGGATGATCAAGGCCGGAACCTTCATCCTGAATCAGGACGACGAAATCGCCATCGCCTACGATTACAGCCTGCACCACCACCGCCGGGTGGGCAAAAACCTGATCGAGCGGGTGGCCGAGACCGCTCCGCCCGAGGCAGGTTCTGACGAATCAATTTACCTGGAGGCCCTGCGTGCAGCCCGGTTCTCGGTATTTACGGTAGACGCAATCACCTCCCACAGCGCGGTACGTCTGGTGGATCAGGTCAGCGGTGACAGCATTCACATCATGGACAGGAGCCTGGCATCGACCGGACTGGCAGGACTGATCGTTGCCGGTCGTTTGCTTAGCCTTGAAGGGTTTGTGCTGTCGTCCGGCAGCCTGATTCCGGTTCCGCCTGCGGTGTATGAATCACGTATCCGGGCCGTGATTGGCAAATACTTTCCGGATGACGCCAGTCGGGAACAGCCGCTGTCACCGGCCCGCAGTGCCGCATTTGAGGCCGAGGTACTCCGGATTGCCCTGCATGCCGAGGCAGATGTGGCATTTTACACCGATGACTGACGATGCCTTGAACGCAGTTCGATCAACCCGGCAACCAGCAGATAAAGCCCGAGCAGCAGGCTGGCCCTGCCTGGAGAAGGCAGGCCGATCCAGGCCTGACCCGTCGGCCAGGTATTGAACCAGGCCAGACCCAATCCGGTCACGACGCAGGCCAGCATGGGCCAGAGCGGGTACGGCACCGGATAATGCCGTTGCCCGAGTTGCCAGGATATCCCGACCATCGTGCCGTAGCAGAGCAGGGTTGCCCAGGCGGAGCCATGGTAACCCCAGAGCGGAATCAGCCACAGGTTAAGGCCGATGGTGAGACCGGCTCCCAGCAGGGCGACCCCTGCCCCGGTCAGGGTCTTGTCGGTCAGTTTGTACCAGACCGAAAGGTTGACGTAAACGCCCAGCAGCAGATTGGCCATCAGCAGTACCGGCACAATATCCAGGCCAGCCCGAAACGCCGGGCCGATAAAATACTGGAACCACTCAAGGTACAGGGTGACGACCAGGTAAATGAACACGCCCGCCAGCACGAAATAGTACATGACCCGGGCGTACAGTAGCGGGGCATCCGTCCGCCGGGCTTGGGCAAAGAAAAACGGTTCTGCCGCATAGCGGAATGCCTGTACGAACAGGGTCATCAGCATGGCCAGTTTGTAGCAGGCTCCATAAATGCCGAGTTGCTGGAGATTGCTGGCCGGGTCATAAGGCAGCAGGTATTTGAGAATGGCCCGATCCAGCATTTCATTGACCATGCCGGCACCGCCAATCACGGTCATGGGCAGTGAGTATTTCAGCAGTCGCAACAACACATCCGGCTGGAGTGCCCTGAGGGGGATGCGGTAGTCCGGGGTGAAAATCAGAAACTTGCAGGCACTGGCGGCCAGATTGGCCAGGAAGATATACCCGATACCCTGCTCCGGGTTGTAGTGCAGGTTGATGGCTCCATCGGCCAGAACCAGTGGGTGGGCAGGAAGATAGAGCAGCAGCAACAGGTTAAGGATCAGGCCGACGGCAATTTCGCCCAGTTTGATGAGCGCGAAACGGGCCGCCCGGTTTTGCGCCCGTAACCGGGCCAGCGGCAAGGCCGACAGGGTGTCGAACGCCAGTATCAGCGCAAACCAGACGGCGTATTCGGGATGGGTTTCGTGGTGAATGAGTTGGGCCAGAGGCTGCTGCCATGTCACGATGGCACTGACAAACCCAAGGCAGACCGCAAACAGCAGGCCCAGGGCAGTAGCGTAGACTTGTTCTGCGGCCCGTTGATCGCGGCCCTGAAAACGGAAGAAACCGGTTTCCAGACCCAGTGCCAGCAGGATGCCGAGAAACCCGGCGTAGGCGTAAAACTCGGCTACCACCCCATAGGCGGCAGCATCGAAGGTATAGGTATAAAGCGGGGTCAGCAGGTAGTTGAGCACCCGGCCAATAATGCTGCTCAAACCGTAGAGGGCGGTTTGGCCGAGCAGTTTTCGCAGGATCACGCGATGCTCCGTTGCAAAAATCAATCAAAACGAAAACGCGGGCCCGGAGGCCCGCTGCAGAAATCAATCAAAACGAAAACGCGGGCCCGGAGGCCCGTTGCAAAAATCAATCAAAACGAAAACGCGGGCCCGGAGGCCCGCGTTTGCTACGGCAAACCGGTCAGTGCTTACTGGGGTGGTTCCTGTGGAGCGGGTGCTGCTTCAGCCGGTTTGGATTCAGCCGGTGCCTGAGTACGCTCAATTTTGGCTTTGGCCATCAGATCGGCAATATGCTGCTGCAGCCGTTGCGCCTTCAGCATGGAGCGCAGTTGATCCTTGACGGCTTCAAGCGGCGGTGGTGCCTGATCCCTTGCGTCTTCACGCTGAATGACATGCCAGCCAAACTGGGTCTGTACCGGCTCGTGCGAGAATTCACCATTGGCCATGGCTGTTACCGCAGCCGAGAAGGGAGCGACCATCTGCTGCGGGTTGAACCAGCCCAGATCGCCTCCGCTGTTTTTCGAACCCGGATCCTTGGAGTGCTTTTTGGCCAGGTCGGCAAATTTATCGCCCTTTTCCAGTTTTTTGATCAGATCCCGCGCCTGTTTTTCAGTTTCAACCAGGATGTGACTGGCCTTGTATTCGGTCTGCTTGTTGGCCAGAATCTGCTGGTCATACGATGCCTGAATGTCGGCGTCGGTGATGGGAGTGGACTCCGAGTAGCTTTCTGCGGCAATCTGCGACAGAACCATGCGCATGGCATTGTCGATCCGGGCCGCGTTGTCAGTCTGCTGATCCAGATGCAGGGCTACGGCGTCCTGGCGAAGTACTTCCCGTTTGATCAGTTCCTCAATGATTTTGTCTTCCGGTACCTTGGTCGCACCACGACGCTGCGCCAGATCGGCGGCGAGAATCTCTACCGCTTTTTTGCTGATGGGGGTTCCGTTAATGAAGGCTACCACATTGCCCGGATCAATCCGGGTTTCAGCGGGGGCGTTTTTTTGGCCACCCTGCTGACAGGCAGAAAGAGCCACTGCACAGACGATTGCGGCAGTCAGTTTATTGGGAGTCATGGATTGGATTTTCCTGTGGTTGTTGTTCAAGGGGGGTCATGGCCCTGATACGCAGGGCATGAATATCGGTTTGCATCAGGGTGCCCAGGGCACGGTAGATCATCTGATGCCGTTGTACGGAGGACTTGCCGGCAAAAGCCTCGCTGACGAT
>CAIVXW010000224.1 GCA_903910005.1 uncultured Methylococcaceae bacterium | reverse complement strand
TCCTTGTATTTGCTCAGGGTGTCGCGGGCCAGTTCCCGGCTGTCCTGCTCCTTTTGCAGGATGAAAGTCACCCAGTCGGCCAGCAGTCCGGCCTGGCTTCCGCCCGTCACCCGTGCGGGGATGCCAGCCCCGTCTCCGGTCGGGATCAGAGCCTCTACCCGGGCCGGGGGTTCAAGCCCTTGCCCGGCCGATTGCAGGATCAGCGTGCCGTCGCCATCGTACAGACTGAGCGGTTCGGGGCTCAACGCCATCAGGCGGGTGAGCAGGGTTCGGGCCGGTTCGCGCTGACACAGGCGTTTGAGATTGATGTCACGTCGCATCGGGTTGATCGCCTGAGCGGGGTTTTAGCGGTACGCTGAAACTGAAGGTACTGCCCACACCGGGTTCACTCTCGACCCACAGCCTGCCGCCGTGATGGGCGATGATTTCCTGACAAATGGGCAGGCCCAGACCGGTTCCCCGGGGTTTGTCGGTCAGGGTGTCGCCAACCTGCTTGAACTTTTCAAACACCAGGGGCTGATCTTCGGGTTTGATACCGCAGCCGGTGTCGGCGACACTCACGATCAGTTCAGCCTCACCCGGAATTACCCGGCAAACGACCCGACCCTGATCGGTAAATTTGACGGCATTGGAAATCAGGTTGATGACGACCTGAATCAGCCGGTCACGATCACCCGTGATACACGGCAAATCGTTGGTTAGCTCTTTGCTGAATTCGACCGGCTTATGGGCAAACAGTGCGGTGGTGGCCGACATGGCCCGTTCCACCACGTCTGCAAGGGCCAGTTCCTGCCGGTTCCAGTCGATGCGGCCTGCTTCCATTTTGGCCAGATCCAGCACATCGTTAATCAGGCTGGTCAGGCGTTCGCCCTCTTCGACAATAATGCCGGTATTGTCCATCACCTGGCGCAGGGCTTTTCTGACTTTGCCATCCGGGTGGGTTTCCAGGGCGGGCATCAGGCTGGTTTCAAATTTTTTCTGGATGATGCGGGCAAAACCCAGCACGGAGGTCAGCGGGGTTCGCAGTTCGTGCGACACGGTGGAGAGAAAACTGGTTTTGAGTTGATCCAACTCCTTGAGTTTGTCATTGGCCTGTTCCAGTTCCAGGGTGCGATCCCTGACTTTTTCCTCCAGGGTACGGTTGGAGTGTTCCAGAGCCTGCTGTGACTGTCTCACTTCATTGGCCATATCAATGAACGACACCGCCAGCAGGCCGATTTCTCCCTGGGAGGCCAGTTCGCGGCGGGTAGAGCCGGCAGCGTCTTCCATCAGGCGGGCAGCCTGGTCATAGTTGCCACGCCCGACTTCGCGTACCGACTCGGTCAGACGAATCAGGGGACGGGTCAGGGTGGTGGACAGCACCAGTACCAGACCGGATCCCAGCAGAATGAAGACTGCGGCAATGACGGTGGAGCCCAGCAGCAGTTCGCGGGTGACGGCCATCAGATCGGCCCGGGAACGGGCTATTTCCTGTTGCAGGGGTTGGGTGCTGAACCCGAGGCGTAGAACGCCCCAGCGTCGCGCTCCGAAGTGAATGGGCAGAATGTATTCGATTACCCCGGTCTCGGGGTATTCACGGTAGGTTTGACTGGCCTGGCTCAGGGCAAAGTGGTCGGGCTCATCGGTCAAAATTTCCTGCTCCAGTTCCGGGTGCAGGGTATGAATGAAGGCCAGCCCGTCGGTATTCACCAGAATGGCATAATCCAGCCAGGGCGATTCCGCCATGGAGTGCTTCAGCAACTTTTGTATTTGCGAAAAATTCAGGGCGGCCACTTCGTTTTCGATCTGACTCAGCAACAGGCCGGACAGACCTTTGCCCCGCTCCAGTAACGTCTCCTTCATGAGACTAATCCGTTGAGCCAACTCCACCTCCAGGGTTTTTTGCTGTAACGCCAGTTCCATGGCTGTCAGTGCTACCACCAGCACAACGATCAATCCCAGGAGTGTGCTGAGCAATTTCCAGCGGATGCTGTTCCTGACCCGCTGTCGCGGGCGGGGCCGGGTCATGCAGGAATCTGGTGGCGGTCATACATCGCGGCAACCTGGCGATACAACTGCATGTCGGCCTCATTTTCCTGCAGCAGTCTGAGATAAAGGGCCGGGCCCAGGCTGGCTTTCAGGTGGGCCAGTCGTTCAACCAGGGTGGTTTGCTCTGCCTGGGTGACGTTCAGCTTGACGGTTTTGAGTTCAATGCCCGCAAACCAGGGACGCAGCCAGGCCTGCAGGCAGTGAATGGATTGATCGAAGGCCTCAACCAGCCCGACGAATGGCAGTTTTTGCAAGCCTTCCAACCCCAGACGGTAAGGATCAGCCGGATTGCCGCCGTCGTCCGCCAGCCCTGCCAGCCGGTGAACCTGAAAATTACGGAAGGAATGATCGCGTGGCCTGTCAAGACGCCACTCGACGAAGGCCGGCAGTTCCAGTTTGCGGGCCTGCAGCGAACCTTCGGTGTCTTCGGTCTGGCGTCGTTCGAACTGATAGACCGACAGCACCCGATCCAGCGGATGGCGGATGAAGACCAGCGGAAAGATCTGCATGTCATCCGGCCTGGGCAGGGCCAGACGGGCCGTGTGCGAGGACAGCACCACCAGCTCGGGTTGTTCGCGGAAGCGGGAGAGTATCCTGTCCGCCGTCACCGGTCCCTCGGCATCGGTCTCAAGCTGAAGCCAGCCGCCCGGAAAAGCCTTTTTGAGGCTATGGTCGAGCGAGGTTCCGGCGTTCTTGAAAAAATGATAATGGATGATGACGTTGCGGAGGCTCATGGGGTATTTTCCTGTTGGGGTTTCAGTTGACCCGGGCGGTATTGAAAACCAGGGTGTCTGCTGTCTCTGGCGGGTAGATGTCGGCCTGCATCAGGGCCTGGCGCATCAAGGCCTTGCCGCGTTCAAAGGAGTGGTGTTCCTGGACGAATTGCACGGCCTGGCTGGATATCTGCTGCCAGCGGGCGTGATCCCGGTAGAGTGTCGCGACCGCCTCAACCCATTCATCCGGGGTTCGGGCAATCAGGGCTTCCATGCCATGCCGCAGTTGAATGCCCTCGGCGGCCAGTTCTGACAGCACACAGGGAACGCCGTAGGAGAGGGCATCCATGACCTTGCCCTTGACCCCGGCCCCGGATTGCAGCGGAGCCACAAAAACCCGGCAGGTTTCAAAGACCTCGCTGACCCGTTCCACCGCACCGCCGATGACCACCCGACTGGAGGCCAGGGCTTCGATGGCGGGGGGAATCTGGCTGCCATAGATGATGAAACGGGCTTCCGGCAACCGTTCAGCCAGCAGCGGCATGACCTCACGCACGAAAAACAGAACCGCTTCCTGATTGGGCGGGTGCCCAAACCCGCCAATGAAGGCGATGTCCTGTCGCAAGGCAAACAGTGGCCTGAACGGCGCGGCATCCACCACCCACGGACACAGGGCCACCCGGGTATCAAGGCCGTTGTGCGACTGAATAACCGCGTGTTCGGTTACGTTGTAGGACAGGGTAACGTCCACCTGTTTCATGATGGCCAGTTCTTCGCTCCGGATGCTTTCCGCCCGTTGCAGTTGTTCCTGGCTGCCGCTCTGGATGGCAGCCCGCATTTCCCGCAAAAAGTGCAGGTCGGCATTGCAGAACAGGATTTTGGCCTGGGGTGCAAACTGGCGTACTGCCTGCAGGTGGTTGCGGGCGACGTAATAGCGGGTGATGTAGACCAGATCGAATTCCCGGCCACGCTGTTCAAGCAGGGACGCAATCGACAGGACGAAAGGGGCGTGAATGACCTCAATCCCCATGCGCTGCAGACGGTCGTTGTATTCACCCAGCCAGGCCAGGTTGTCGGCCACAAAACTGATCTTGCATCCCAGGGCTTGCAGCAGTCGCATTTCCTGGATGGCGGCATAACTGCCGGCATCCCGATCCGGTCGGGGCATCTGATAGTCAATCACCAGTGCCCGGTAAAATACCCCCCGATCCTTGTTGAGTTCGACCGCCTGCCCCAGGGTGCCATTGCCCTGACAGGACTGTATCCAGCGGGCCTTGAACTTGGGGCGGTTGATTTCCTGGTAGCGTTTCATGCCGGTCGCCACGTCAGTTCCGCTGCTCAGACCCTCAAAATGATAAACCACCGAATACGGTGCGTACACGGTTTTGTAGCCACAGGCCCTGACCTTGAAGGCCAGATCGGTGTCCTCGAAATAGGCCGGCCTGAATTCATCGCTGAATCCGCCCACTGCGTCCCAGACCGTACGTGGCAACAGAATGGCGGCCCCGGACAGGTAATCGACCTGGCGGGTATAGTTATAGCGTGGATCCCGCGCATTACCGCCCCGGCCATAATTCCAGGGATCACCGGATTTCCAGACGATGCCGCCCGCCTCCTGCAGGCGTCCATCGGCGTAGATCAGCTTGGAACCGGCCAGTCCCACCTGATCGAAATGGCGGAATACGTACAGCAGTTCATCCAGCCAGTCGGCGGTTGGTTCGGTGTCGTTATTCAGAAACGCCACATATTGACCCGTCGCCAGTGCAGCCCCGGCATTGCAGGCATCGACAAACCCTCGGGGAGCCGGGTTTCTGACATACCCGAGGCCGCTTATCCGTTCGCTAATCTCCCGGGTTTGGTCGGTAGAGCCGTCATCGACCAGGATGACCTCGAAGGTGGCTTCGTTGTAGGCGAACAACAGGGCTGCAAGGCAATGGTAGGTCACCGCAAACTTGTTATGAACCGGAATGATGACGGATACCAGCGGATTGTCGTGGCGGGGGAATGCCAGCGGGGGAAACCGTTTGTTCTTCTCAAAGCCTGTGGTCAGGATATCGTGCAACAGCGGCAGCATGTCCCGCCGTTCCCGCCAGAGGGCCACGTGTTCCGGGTTGCCGCGCTCCGGACTGCTTGCAGCCTGCAGGGCTTTGAGCAGGGATTGCTGTCGGTGCAGGGTGGCAGGGCTGGCCAGCGTGGCGGTTGCCAGCCCGGTATTGGCGTGCAGTACTTCCCAGGGGGTCAGCGAAGCGGGCAACAGTTCGCAGCAACTGGCGATCACCGCTCCCCGGGCCGGTGCCCGTAGCGTAAGGACGTGCGGGTAGCCGTCCAGGTATTCCGCAGGTACCGGCAGGCGGAAGCCACAGGTTCCCATGGCGTGAGGCAGGTTGGCGGTTCGGGAGAGTACCCACTGCCCGTCAATCCACAACCCCACGGGCAGTGGAATGCCGGTGGGGTATTCGGGGCGTGCCCAGCCACACACCACGCTACCTTCCAGGCCATCAATCTGGCCCAGAACCGGATTGGTAGAGTGGAAAGTCAGGGGAGAACCGTCCACGGCCTGACCCGATGCACGGTTTATCACCGCGATCTGGTGCGGATGACCGTCATAAACCGTTGCGGGCAATTCCAGGCGAGTCACGCGGATGCCGGCGGTTGTCCGGGTTCTGAGCCGGGCCATCAGTACGGGCTCGCTCACATAGTCCTGCCACATGCCGTCCCCGCTAACCCCAGTGGGGGCAAGACCCCAGAACACACGGGTGAAGAACAGGAAACTGTGTTCCCGCCCGGGTTGAGTCGGTTGCTTGATGAGACTTAACCTGACCTTGCGGGCGTTTTCCGGTGCCCGAATCACCTGATTGATGAGCAGATAGTCGTCCGGCGATTGCCCTCCCAGTTTGGAACCGGTGATGGCAACCCGCTCGGTTTTGAGGGGGGTGAGTTCCGCGCCAACAAATTCCAGCAATAGATCAGCAACACAACGGTGCAGGCCGAAAGCACCCATGACACGGTAACAGCCGCCCGCCTCAACCGATAGGTAGTCGCCTTCGACGGGGTCGTGGTAGGTGAGGATTGCCTCCCGGGCCACGTTGCCCTTTTGGTAGATGTAGGCGGTATGACCGCCTTTCAGTGTCCATTCTTCACTGAAATCAGTGGCGAGGGCAAAGATGTCTGCCGGGGTATCGCGTATCCGCCAGGGTTCCAGTCCGTTGGCAAACCCCGGGTTAACCAACTGGTTCAGGCCCGCCAGCAGATCGGTCGAAACACCGGATGAATCAATCAGGGGTATGGCAGCCCACTGACCGTCCACCCAAAGTTCAAGCCCGTCGCTTGCAATGGCGTCAAGCGACCCGGCCAGTAATACTTCAGTTTCATTCAGTACCATCAGTTGCAGGCCGGAGCTGGCGGGTACGGCATTTTGAGCGGTCGGTTTGGGGGTCATGGTTTGTGTGCAAGGTAGGGTAAAAAAACACTGCTGGCAGGAGATCAGGAGGTCATGGACAGCCCCAGCAGCGAGCGGGTATCGGCATCGGCTTCGGTTTTGACCGTGACATCCAGTATGAAGATACGGGCACCCGGTACACCCAACTGCCCGACCAGATAGGTACGTATGGCCTCGCTTCTGCGCTGGGCCAGTTGTCTGAGATCCATTTCATCCACCGGCCAGTCTGCCAGGATACGTGCCACGGCGGCTTGCAGGGCGGTTCCTTGCAGGGTAGCTCCAGACGATTCCGGGATACCACTGAGGAGCGGGCTGGCAGGATAATTTTCCCGGAAGAAGGCGGTCACCAGGCCACGGTATTCGGAGTCATCCATCGCCAGGCCATCAGGCCGATGTCCCCGGTGCGCCAACCTGAACAGACTGTCCAGATGATCCCGGAAGGCCCGTTCGGCCAAAACCTGCCGATCCTCGTTCCAGTTTGCCTGGCTTTTGATGTCGAGATCAAGTTCAGGCCGCTGCCTCAAAATGGTGGCCACGCCGTTCAGGCTGGTCTGGATCGATTCATTCAGGCCGGATTCACCCGGCCTGAAGCCGATGCGGGACAATTCTTCCTCGTCATGCCAGGCCACCAGTTTTTTCAATACGGAAAAGGGTGAACTGACCACTTTGGTGACCGTCTGGGCAAAGGCCTCCCGCAACAGGCTCCGCACACTGAAATGCGGCTCATCCAGGCGGCCACTGATGGGCAGGCTGATGTCGATCCTGCCGTCTGCATCCCTGAGCAGGGTCAGGGCCAGCCGTATCGGCAGGCGGGTTGCCTCGGGGCTGTCGACCCGCTCGCCCAACACCAGTTGATTCAGCACCATGCGGTTGTCCGCCTTCAGTTTGCGTCCGGATACCTGGTAGTTAAGGTTGAGGTCAAGTTTGCCTTTTTCGATCCGGTATCCGGCAAATTTGCCTGAATAGGGCGACAGGTTGGTCAGGTTTACGTCCTTGAAGGTCAGGGTAATGTCGGTGAAATTATCCTGGCCGAACGGATTGAATTGCCCGCTGATCCGGGCCGGGGCATCGCCATTCAGTTGACCGGCCAGATTGACGTCTGCCCGGGTTTGCGATGACAGCCCCCGGATGGTGCCATTCAGCGATCTGATTTCGCTGGTAAAACGGGGTTGCAGGGTCAAATCAGAAAAATCCATGCGGCCTTCGACCACATGCAGGGCTCCGATCACCACCGGCCAGGGCGAAGTGGCGGCGGTTGCCCGTGGTGGCTCGCTGACCGGGGCGGGCCGCGCCTCATCCCGCAAAAACTGCCTGACCAGGTTTAGTGAGCCTTCCGGGTCGATGACTACACGGGCTTCCGGTTTTTTCAGGTTGATGCTTTTGACGCTGGCCCGCCGGGGTTGAGTGGCCAGCACGATACCGTTGAGACGCAGCGACTCCCAGCCGGCGAAGTCCTTTTTCTCGCGCTTGTCAACGGTTTTTATACCGGTGATTTCAATATCGCCGGAAAAATTTTCCTGCCCGGAGTCCGGGCGGACGGCAATGTCCCCACGCAGGTCAACCTGACCGGACAGCAACTCGAATCCGGTCAATTCGTCCCAGTACGGTTGAAAGGGTCTGAGACTGAGCCCGTTCAGTTCCAGGCGGGCCTCAAGGGTGGGCGGCGACAGGCTTCCCTGTCCCTGCAGGTTCAGGCGACCGTTGGTACCGATACCGGTGGATAGCTCCAGTTTGAGCGGCGTTGTGGCATGCGTCGAGAAATCACGCAGACGCAGGGAGGCACCGTGCAGCGGCAGTTGTACCGCATCCTTGCGCCGGGCATCCAGCAAGTCAATATCGTATTGATCCAGTGTCAGTTCATCCAGACTGACCCGCCAGTCGGCAGCAGCGGCGGACGAATCCGCCGGATCCGCTGCGTCGGTTGCAGCGGGCCACCCTGACAAATGCAACCGGCCCGAGGCATCCAGCCCCGGGTGGAGTACGGCGTGGTCTGATTCGATCCGCCTGACCTGTAGCCGGTGTTCCCTGGGTTCATACCCGACCCCGAGCAAACGCAGTGACCGGATGGAATCAGCCGGTGTCGGTTTGAGTTCTGCCAGTGTGACCTGGCGCAGGGTCAGGTGTGAACCCGGAAAAACATAATGGCCACCGTCCACGTCCAGATGTTCCAGTGTCAGCGATTGCCCGGCCTGAGTGGCCAAAGCCAGCCGACTGGCAGAGCCTGCCAGATCCAGTTCCAGCCGGGTGGCAGCCGAAGTATCAAGCCGGTATTGGCTGGTCAGATTGATATCGCCTCCCGTCCAGCTAAACCCGGCAAGCGGCGCATAATGCTGGCCCCAGTCGGCCCAGTTCAGATGGTGAATGTCAACGGTGCCGGCCAGTTTGAGCGGAGAGCGTTGCAGCGTACCACGCACCTCCAGCCGTTCACCCTGGCGGGTTGGCAGGCTGGCCTGGTAGCGGGCTGCTTCACCCGTACCCAGATCAAAATTATCCAGCCGTATTGTCAGTGGCGCGAATACCCGTTCAAACTGGCCGGTTCCGGTTTCATCCCGCACCGCCAGTTCCGAATCGTTCACCAGCAGTTGATTGAGCCTGACCGGGTAGGACGGCATCGAACCCGCCGATTGCCCGCGCCCTCCGCCAAAGCCGCGAATGCCGTCAGGGCCATACGCCAGGCGGGCCGACAGCCCGGTTACTGCGGCATCCAGTACCAGTGCCCGCTCTGACAGGCTGTCGCGCCAGCGAACGGCCACCGCAGCCTGGTCAATCGCCAGCAGGGGCTTGCCGTCCGGCCCGGCAAGACGGGCCTGATGCAGGGAGAGACCCGGGCCAAAGGGATCAATTTGCAGGGATTCCAGCGTGAGGTTCAGATGATTTTCAAGAGCCCATGCAGGGATCAGTACGGTGGTGAGGTAGAATGGCAACGCGCCAGCCGCCAGCAGGCCGTAGAGTCCCGGTATGGCTGACACGGCGGCAATAACCTTGATGACCTTCAGGGAGCGGCGCAGCATGGATGCAGTCAGGGCGAACCACAGGTGAGAATAAAGGAAGGCAATTTATCCACAAACCAGGCTGAATGTTCAATGGTTTTATCCGCAGACGGAGAGGAATCGTGGTGGTACGATTGCGGCCCGAATAAGAACGCAGCAGTGATTTTCCCCGATTGTCATTGCCAGCAGGCAAATTCTTTTAGGATAATGCACGGCCTTTACTTCCATCCTCCCTGTGGCGTGCAATCGGGTCAACGACCGGGTTCTCCCGGGGGCAGAGCCTGACGGCCCGGCAGATGGAAAGCCTGTACCCATTCCGGTGGCTGTCATGTTGCAGCCGCTATCCCTCCCCGCCCTGAAGGGTGGGGTTTCTCGCGGAGTAACTGATGAAGAGAACCCTGGAAAACCTGCTGCTGGGCGCGGTCAATGCCTTGAAACTGGCCGGCGAGTTGCCGGATGACACGGATCCCGCCATCGCTGTGGAGCGTACCCGCGATAGTCAGCACGGTGATTTTGCCACCAACCTGGCCATGACCCTGGCCAAGGCTGCCCGTACCGCTCCCAGACCCCTGGCCGAAAAGCTGGTGGCCTGTCTCGGCCAGCATTCGGCAGTTGACCGGGTGGAGATTGCAGGGCCTGGCTTCATCAATTTTTACCTGTCCGCCGAGTCCCGCTTTGAGGTCGTACAGGCCATTCACGCAGCGGGACACCAATACGGGCTGAGCAGGCACGGCAACGGTCGCAGGGTGCAGGTAGAGTTCGTCTCCGCCAATCCCACCGGCCCGCTCCACGTGGGCCATGGCCGTGGGGCTGCCTACGGTGCCGCCGTGGCCAACCTGCTGCAGGCCACCGGCTTCGAGGTTCAGCGTGAGTATTACGTCAATGATGCCGGTCGGCAGATGGATATTCTGGCCACCAGTGTGTGGCTGAGATACCTGGAAGAATGCGGTGCCCCCCTGGTATTTCCAGCCAACGGCTATCGGGGTGACTACGTGCGGGCCATTGCGGCAGAGTTGCATCAGCGGGAAGGCGAGCGTTTTTTCAAAAGTCCGGTCACGGTCTGGCAGGATCTTCCGCCCGATGAACCGCAAGGCGGCGACCGGGAACAGCACATTGATGCCCTGATCGAACGTGCCCGAACCCTGCTGGGCGATGCAGACTACCGGATCGTGTTTGATGCCGGCCTGACCCGCATCCTGGCAGACATCCGCACGGATTTGTCCGAATTTGGCGTCGATTATCAAAACTGGTACTCGGAGCGTAGCCTGGCTGAGGGCGGTGCCGTGCAGCGGGCCATTGAGACCCTGGACAAGGCCGGATACCTCTACACCCGCGACGGTGCCCTCTGGTTCGCCTCCTCCCGTCTGGGCGATGAGAAGGATCGGGTGGTGGTCAGGGACAACGGCCAGACCACCTATTTTGCTTCGGACATTGCCTATCATCTGGACAAACTGGAGCGGGGCTTTGACGCACTCATCAATGTTTGGGGGGCTGACCACCACGGTTATATCCCCCGGGTAAAGGCAGCCCTCACTGCCCTGGGGGCCGACCCGGAACGCTTGCAGGTGCTGCTGGTGCAATTTGCCGTGTTGTGGCGCGGCAGCGAAAAGGTACAGATGTCGACCCGTTCGGGCGAATTCGTTACCCTGCGTCAGTTGCGTAATGAAATTGGCAGGGATGCCGCCCGTTTCTTCTACGTACTGCGAAAATCCGATCAACATCTGGATTTCGACCTGGAACTGGCCGCCTCCAACAGCAACGAGAACCCGGTTTACTACATCCAGTATGCCCACGCCCGCATTTGCAGCGTGTTCCGGCAACTGGATGAAAAAGGCTGGGCGCGGGACATCCCCCAGGGCATGCAGGCCTTGAGTCGCCTGCTGGATCCGCGTGAATCCGCCCTGCTCACCCGCCTGGCACGTTACCCCGAGGTGGTGGAAACCTCGGCCCTGAATTACGAGCCTCACCATCTGGCGCATTATCTGCGGGAGCTGGCCCACGAATTTCACACCTGTTACAACGCCGTCTCGTTTCTGGTGGACGATGCCGAGCTGCGCAATGCCCGTCTCAACCTGATTGCAGCGGTGCGTCAGGTGCTGGCCAACGGTTTGTCGCTGCTTGATGTCTCCGCACCTGAAGCCATGTAATCATGCAGCAGGATTTCAAAAATCACGTACCGGACCGTGGAACCCAAAAGCGCAGGGAGTCGCGCAAACGGACATTCCGGCTTGCTGCCATCCTGTTGGGGGTGGGGGCACTGGGGGGGGTGGCTTACCTGATACACGGCGGCAAAAAAAAACCGGCCGCATCGGCTGCTGCCGCCCGGTCGGTTGAACGGGAGGAATCCGCTGCCACTGACACCCCCGCCAAACAGGAACCCCGCTTCACTTTTTACAAAATATTGACGGAACAGGAAGTCATCATCCCCGACAGCGAAGCCAAAACCCTCCGGCGTGAAGAGCAAAACAGCAAGGCTCCGCAGCAAACCGGACGCTACTACATTCAGGCCGGTTCCTTTGTCAACCAGCAGGATGCCGAATCCCTGCAAGCCCGGATACTGCAAATCCGGGTACCGGCCAAACTGGAAATGATCCTGATCGACAACTCAACCTGGTTCCGGGTCAAGGTGGGACCTTATGCCACCCTGACCGACGTGGAAAAGGTTCGACAATACCTCCACAGCCATCGCCTCGACAGCGTGGTGCAAAAATCCAGCAAGTGACGACCCCCGGAAAATACCATGTCCCTATCCATTGAAAATGTAAACCGCATTGCCTGGCTGGCCCGTCTGGCCATTGATGCCGACAAGGTGGAAGCCTATGCCCATGACCTGTCCGGCATTCTTGATTTTGTCGCCCGACTGGAAGATGTGGACACGTCTGCCGTCAAACCCATGGCGCATCCACTGGAGCAGATTCAGCGGCTGCGCCCGGATCTGCCAACCGAACCGGATCAGCGTCAACATTTCCAGCGTATCGCTCCCCGGGTCGAAGCCGGTCTGTACCTGGTACCCAAGGTCATCGAATAACGGAACCCCATCATGCACACCCAAACCATTGCCCAACTGGCCCGGGGCCTGAAAAACCGGGATTTCAGCAGTGTGGAACTCACCGAAGCCTGCCTGGCCCGCATCCGTCAGCATAATCCTGCCCTCAACTGCTACATCAGTCTCACGGAAGAAGCCGCTCTGGCCGAGGCCCGGGCCGCCGATGCCCGTATTGCCAGCGGTCAGGCCGAGCCACTCACCGGCATTCCCATTGCACAGAAAGACATCTTCTGTACCGAAGGAGTACGCACCAGTTGCGGGTCACGCATGCTGGATTCCTTCATTGCCCCTTACGATGCCACCATCGTCAGCCGGTTCAGGGCGGCTGGAAGTGTCATGCCGGGCAAGCTCAACATGGATGAATTTGCCATGGGTTCATCGAATGAAACCAGTTTCTACGGCCCGGTGAAAAATCCGTGGAACCTCCAGACTGTCCCGGGTGGTTCATCCGGCGGATCTGCCGCTGCCGTTGCCGCCGGACTGGCCCCGGGTGCCACCGGCACCGATACCGGGGGTTCCATCCGCCAGCCTGCTTCGTTCTGCGGCATTACCGGCATCAAGCCCACCTACGGCCGTTGTTCCCGCTGGGGCATGATCGCCTTTGCCTCCAGCCTGGATCAGGCCGGGCCCATGGCCCGAACCGCCGAAGATTGCGCCCTGATGTTGCAGGTCATGGCCGGTTTTGATCCGAAGGACTCCACCAGCGTCGACGTGCCGGTGCCTGATTACGCCGGGGCACTCAACGCTAGCCTGGACGGGCTGCGGATTGGCCTGCCCCGCGAATTTTTCGAGGCCGGACTTGATCCCGCCATCGAGCAACTGATTCGGGCCGCCGTGGCCGAATACCGCAAACTTGGGGCAACCGTCAGCGAGATTTCCCTGCCCAACATGCCGCTTTCGGTACCGGCGTACTATGTAGTAGCCCCGGCGGAATGCTCCTCCAATCTGGCCCGCTACGACGGTGTTCGTTTTGGTCACCGTTGCGCCAATCCCGCCGACCTGCCGGATCTCTACACCCGCTCACGCGGCGAGGGGTTCGGTGCCGAAGTCAAACGACGCATTTTGATGGGCACCTACGCGCTTTCGGCAGGCTACTACGATGCCTATTACCTCAAGGCCCAGAAAGTCCGCCGTCTCATCAGCGATGACTTCCAGCAGGCCTTCCGCTCGGTCGATGTCATCATGGGGCCTACGGCACCGTCGGTAGCCTTCGGTCTGGGCGAAAAGAGCGATGATCCGGTCTCAATGTATCTGTCCGACATCTACACCATCGGCGTTAATCTGGCCGGGCTGCCGGGATTGTCACTGCCCGCCGGATTTTGCGCCGGCCTGCCGGTCGGTCTCCAACTCATCGGCAACTATTTCAGCGAAGCCCGCCTGCTCAATCTGGCTCACCGCTACCAGCAGGTAACAGACTGGCACACCCGCCAGCCCACCCTCTGAAACCCCGGCAGCGCGGTGGTTTTTCAGGTTTGCAATGGAGGATACCCCGATGATATTTGAAGACGATTTTTTCGATGAATGGCTGAATGAGGAAGTCCGGCGGGTTCAGGGCAAAATCAAGTCCAGCCTGCCGCTGGACGCCGATGACAAGGTCATTCTGATCCTGAAGGCTCAGGTCAATCATTTCCATCATCTGGATGTGGAGTTACGTGATGACATCCGGGTTTTTCGCGAGGATATGCACGCCAGGATGGAGCAGATCGACCGACGTTTTGAGCAGGTAGACAGACACCTGGAGCAGGTAGACAAACATCTGGAACAGGTAGACAAACACCTGGAACAGGTAGACAGGCGTCTTGAACAGGCAGATCAGCGTTTTGAGCAGATTGACAAACGTTTTGAGCAGATGGATCGTCGCTTTGAGCAAACCCAGGACGAATTACGACGGCTT
The DNA here is from genome assembly GCA_903910005.1 of uncultured Methylococcaceae bacterium. Taxonomy (GTDB): domain Bacteria; phylum Pseudomonadota; class Gammaproteobacteria; order Methylococcales; family Methylococcaceae; genus CAIVXW01. The sequence continues at coordinate 2,454 of CAIVXW010000224.1, read as the reverse complement.
TATCAGGCCATCAACACCCAGACCTGGAAAATGATCGGCGCACTCGGTCTCATCGTCATTCTGGCCCGCCTGGCTGGCGGGTTGCAGCCGATCACTGGATAGGGAAAATTCAGTTCCCGTCATAGCGGCCATTTTTCATCCACTTTTTGCTACAGCAAGGCCTTATTAACCATGCAATGGGAAACCGTCATCGGGCTGGAAATCCACGCCCAACTTGCCACCCAGTCCAAAATTTTTTCCGGTGCCCCCACGGCTTACGGTGCCGAACCCAACACCCAGGCTTGTGCCATTGATCTGGGATTGCCGGGGGTGCTGCCGGTTCTGAACCAGGAAGCCGTCCGCATGGCGGTCAAGCTGGGGCTGGCCATCGGGGCTGAAGTGGCACCGTATTCGGTGTTTGCCCGCAAAAACTACTTTTATCCTGACCTGCCCAAAGGCTATCAGATTAGCCAGTATGACCTGCCGGTGGTTGCCCGGGGGCAACTGACCATTGAAGTCGACGGCGAGGAAAAGGTCATCGGCATTACCCGCGCCCATCTGGAAGAAGACGCCGGCAAGTCGCTGCATGAGGATTTTCACGGCGCGACCGGCATTGACCTTAACCGGGCCGGAACCCCGTTACTGGAAATCGTCTCCGAGCCGGATCTGCGCTCGGCCCGGGAAGCGGTTGCCTACATGAAGAAACTGCATGCCCTGGTGCGCTACCTGGAAATCTGCGACGGCAACATGCAGGAAGGTTCTTTCCGCTGCGATGCCAATGTGTCGGTACGCCCGCTGGGGCAGGCTGCATTCGGCACCCGGGCTGAAATCAAAAACCTTAACTCGTTCCGTTTTGTCGAGCGGGCCATCAACCATGAAATCGAACGCCAGATTGAGTTACTGGAAAGCGGCGGTCAGGTTGTACAGGAAACCCGACTTTATGACGCCAACAAGGACGAAACCCGCTCCATGCGCAGCAAGGAAGAAGCCAACGACTACCGTTACTTCCCCGATCCTGACCTGCTGCCACTGGTCATTGACCCGGCCTTTATTGAGACCGTACGCAGCCAGTTACCGGAACTGCCCGATCAGAAACGGGATCGCTTCAAAACCCGATACGGTTTGAGTGCCTACGATGCCGGTGTACTCACCGCCACCCGTGAACTGGCTGACTACTACGAGGCCGTGGTCAGGGCCGCCGCAGCCGACCCCAAACTATGCGCCAACTGGGTAATGGGCGAACTGTCCGCTGCCCTCAACAAGGCCGGGCTGGAAATCGACCAAAGTCCGGTCGAGGCTGAGCGTCTGGCCGGACTGATCCAGCGAATCGCCGACGAAACCATCTCCGGCAAAATCGCCAAACAGGTATTTGAAGCCCTGTGGGAATCCGGCGAGAGTGCCGATGCCGTCATCGACCGGCAAGGCCTGCGGCAGATCACCGACACCCGTGCCATCGAAGCCATCATTGATGCCATCATCGCCGCCAATCCCGGTCAGGTGGAACAATACCGGGCGGGTAAGGACAAGCTGTTCGGTTTTTTTGTAGGCCAGGCCATGAAGGCGACCGAAGGCAAGGCCAACCCGGCTCAACTGAACGAGTTGCTCAAACAAAAACTGTAGCCGCTCATATTTCAATCCGCTCCCGGGGTTAGCCCGGGAGATACGCTGATTCAGTTGCAGGTTAATATGCTGCGACGAGGCACACTGGCTGTCTACGCCAGCCTCTCGGCAGTCAGTTTTACACCTAAGGCACGGATGACCTTAAAAATGGTATCGAAGCGCGGTTTTGCACCCGGCTTCAAGGCCTTGTACAGGCTTTCTCGCCCCAGGCCAGAACGCTCGGCTACGTTAGCCATGCCGCACGCCCTGGTAATGTAGCCAAGTGCCCTGATCAATTCATCGCTGTCACCGTCCTCCAGCACTTGAGACAAGTATTCGCAAATGGCTTCATCGCTGTCGAGCAGTGTCACCATGTCAAAAGGGAGTAAGTTTTCGGTCATGATTCAAACCTCCTTAGCCAGTGTGATGGCACGTTGAATGTCAACGAGTTGCGTCGATTTGTCGCCACCCGCAAGGAGAACCACCAGCACGCCGCCGCGCAGGGTGAAATAAACTCGATAGCCCGCACCCACATCAACGCGCATTTCGCTAATACCATCGCTCAGGTTTTTGACATCGCCCAGGTTGCCGGATTCAGCGCGGTCTATCCGACGATAAATAGCCGTTTTCGCACGCTGATCACGCAAGCCCGCGAGCCATTTGGCAAACGATTCAGTTTGTTTAATTTGGTAGTTCACACGCCTTTGTTTTATTCAGTCGGATAAAAACATCAAGTGAAAAAGTACTGCCCAACGATGAATAGCGCGGATAAATCAACCGCTGCGGATGATGGCCTGCACAAAATATACGTTATATTGGGTGTCATGGATTCAATTTCAGTTTCAATCCGCTCCCGGGGGTTAGCCCGGGAGATAC
>CAIVXW010000223.1 GCA_903910005.1 uncultured Methylococcaceae bacterium | reverse complement strand
GGAGGCTGGCGTCGACGGCGTGCTGACGGTGGACCTGCCACCGGAGGAATCCGCTGAACTGGCTCCCCTGTTACGCCAGGCCGGGCTGGACACGATTTATCTGCTGGCTCCGAACAGCACCGACGAACGCATCCGCAGCATGGGACAACTGGGTAGCGGCTACCTTTACTATGTCTCGCTCAAGGGGGTGACGGGAGCGTCCCACCTTGACATCGCCGACGTGCAGACCCGCCTTAGTGCCATTCGCCAGTTAACCGATCTACCGGTCGGTGTTGGCTTTGGTGTCAAGAATGCCGAAACCGCCGCAGAACTGGCCCGGGTGGCCGATGCGGTGGTGGTGGGCAGTGCCCTGGTGAGTTCGATTGAAAACCACCCGGCTGATCCTGCCCGGGCACTGGCCGAAATGACTGCCCTCATCCGTTCCATGCGTTCCGCCATGGATGCGACTGTCTGACCTCAACCCTGCGCCCCGAAAATCATGACCCTGACCTGGATTCAGAAACTGATGCCCTCGAAGATTCGTACCGAAACTTCAGAGAAGGGCACCGTTCCCGAGGGTTTGTGGAGCAAATGTCCCAATTGCAATGACATTCTCTACCGCTCGGAAGTCGAGAGAAACCTTGAAGTTTGCCCAAAATGCAGCCACCACATGCGTATCCCCGGACGCAAGCGTCTGCAACTGTTCCTGGATGCGGGGGAACGGCTTGAAATTGGTGAAGACCTGCTGCCGGTAGACCCACTCAAATTCAAGGACAGCAAAAAATACAGGGATCGGCTGAATCAGGCCCAGAAAGCCACCGGCGAGAAAGACGCCCTGGTAGTACTGGCGGGGCACCTGCACGGACGGCCGGTGGTGGCTGCGGCCTTCTCGTTTGAATTCATGGCAGGTTCGATGGGATCGGTTGTGGGCGAACGCTTCATCAGGGGGGTTCATCACTGCCTGGAGTGGAACCTGCCCCTGATCGTATTTAGTGCCAGTGGCGGGGCCAGAATGCAGGAATCGCTGCTTTCCCTGTTCCAGATGGCCAAAACCAGTGCGGCCCTTGCCCGTCTGGCCGAAAAGGGGCTGCCGTTCATTTCGGTCATGACCGACCCGACCATGGGCGGTGTCTCCGCCAGTCTGGCCATGCTGGGCGACATCAACATTGGTGAGCCGGGTGCCCTGATCGGTTTTGCAGGCCCCAGGGTCATTGAGCAGACCGTTCGCGAGAAATTGCCGGAAGGTTTCCAGCACAGCGAGTTTTTGCTGGAACACGGGGCACTGGACATGATCATGGATCGCCGTGATTTGCGGGACAAACTGGCCCGCCTGCTGGATTTGCTGATGGCGGGCAAGGATTCCACCGCCGCTCCCCTGTTTCCCGAAACATTCCCCGCTGGCTAGTCATGCGTTTCGAGTCACTGACGGCATGGCTGGCATGGCAGGAGTCACTCCACCCCCGCAGCATAGACCTTGGCCTGGAGCGGGTGGGGGCAGTGTACCGGCGTATGGCCTGTCATGGCTCAAAGCCATTCACCATCACGGTGGGAGGCACCAACGGCAAGGGTTCGTGCGTCGCCATGCTGGACACCATTTTGCGACTGGAAGGGTATCGGACAGGAACCTACACATCGCCGCATTTGCTGCGTTACAACGAGCGTATCGTCGTTGACGGTCAGCCCGTCGCGGACGAACCGTTATGCCAGGCATTTGAACGGGTCGATGCGGCCCGGGGCGATGCCAGTCTGAGTTTTTTTGAATTTGGCACCCTGGCCGCACTCGACATTTTTGCCGGAGCCGGGCTGGATGTACAGATACTGGAAGTCGGATTGGGCGGGCGGCTTGATGCCGTCAATCTGGTTGATGCCGATGCAACCCTGATCGCCAGCATTGACCTTGATCATCAACAGTATCTTGGCGATACCCGTGAAGCCATTGGCCGTGAGAAGGCCGGTATTTTCCGGGCTGGCAAACCCGCCATTCTGGGGGATCCGGATGTACCCCGTTCGGTCAGGGAGCATGCGGCAAACACGGGAACGCTGCTGGATGTTGCGGGCGTCGCGTATCGCTACCGGCTCAGGTCCGAAGCCTGGGACTGGCTGGGGATCGAGTGCCAATATCACGACCTCCCCCTGCCAGCCCTTCCGGGTGAGCATCAAATCATGAACGCATCCGCCGTGCTGCAGGTGCTGGAGCGGATTCGGGCGTCCCTGCCGGTGTCTGCTGCCGCCATTCGCCAGGGACTGGCAGGGTTCCACCTGCCGGGCCGGTTCCAGTATCTGGGCAAAAGCCCAACCGTGTTGCTGGATGTAGCCCACAATCCGCAGGCGGCCCGGGTGCTGGCCCGGCATCTGCGTGAGCGTCATGCCGGGCAGCGTGTCCGGGCGGTGTTTGCCATTATGCGCGACAAGGATATCCCGGCTGTCATCCAGCCATTGCAGGAACTGGTGGCACACTGGTATCTGGCTCCGCTATGCATGGAGCGGGCTGCTACCGTGCAATGTCTGCAACAGGTTTTCGGGGATGCCGCGATTGAATCAGTCTACACCGGATTCCCCACAGCGGAATCCGCCTTTTGCGCCGCACTGAATGACGCAGAGTCCCCGGATGTGGTTTTAATATTTGGTTCTTTTTTTCTGGCCGCCGAATTTCTGGCTCTGGGATACCCTGAGCACCAGGAGGTAGATTTTCCATGGATCAGCAACTCAAACAACGTCTGATAGGCACCACCCTGGTGGTTTCACTGATCGTCATATTCGTTCCCCTGTTTTTCGAGGATCGGGATTCGCCCGGTTCTGCCGGTCAGTCACAGGACATGACCCAACTGCCCGGCACACTGGAGGAGCGTCCGGTAGAATTACCCCGGGGATCCAGCGATATTGCCGAAACCGGCAAAACAGATGCCGCACCCGCCGCCGGTGGTTACCGTATTGTTCCGCTCAATGACCCGCCGCGCAGGTCGGTGACCCGCAGCACTGCATCCGGCGGACGGGATATGGCAATGTCCGAACCTGGTACCGATGAGGAGTTCGCGATTGTCGATGAAGGTGCCGGTCGGGAACAGGACGTTGCTCTGCCCAAACCGGCCAACAAAAAGGTAACCGTCTACCCACTGGAATCACGCGAACCGGTTCAACTTCCTTCCCTCGCTCGCAGCAAGCCGGTTTATCCGGTTGACCCCCCCCTGACCGGCAAACTGCCACCGCCCCATGTACCGGCGGTTGAGGGTGGCAACAAACCATCGACCGGGGAGGGAAACTGGGTGATTCAGGCTGGCAGTTTTACCGGCGAAGCCAATGCCCGTAATCTGGTTGACAAACTCAGGAAATCCAATTTTCCGGCGTTCGTCGAAGTGATACCGGGAGAATCCGGTACCACCATGTACCGGGTAAGGGTCGGGCCCGAGTTGGGCAAGGCCCAGGCCGATCAGGTCAAGGCCCGGATTGAAACCGCCGTAGGCATCAAGGGCATCATCATTCCGGTTCAGTGACATGGCCGGCTGAAACGGTTGCTACCTCATCGCCGGTTGTCCTGACCGTCACCGGATTCTACCCACCCATCCTGTTGTCCACCATGCCCGAACTTCCCTGGATTGATTACTGTCTTCTCGCCATCATCGCCTTGTCCAGCGTGGCCGGACTGCTGCGTGGACTGGTGCGCGAGGTGTTGTCCCTGGTTGCCTGGATTGTGGCAACCTGGGTGGGATTGCGCTATGCCGCTGCCACGTCGTCGCTGTTTGCGTCTACCATCGAAGTACCGTCATTGCGGATGGCAGCCGCCTTTGCCCTGCTGTTTCTGACCACCCTGCTCGTCGTCAGTCTGGTCGGCTGGCTGATCAGCAAACTGCTGGAAAGCACCGGATTGTCCGGGATGGATCAACTGGCCGGTCTGGTGTTTGGCGGGGTACGGGGCATTCTGATCGTGTCAATCATGGTATTCCTGGGCAGCATGACCCCTCTGGTTGAGGATGCCTGGTGGAAACAATCCCGCCTGCTGCCAACGTTTCATTCGCTTGCGGTCTGGCTCAAGGGGCAATTACCGGATCGTTACGATGATATTTTCAGGTTCTCGGTTTCCAGTTCTACAACCCAGTCACGATAAGGTCAGCGTTCAATCATGTGTGGTATAGCCGGTATCGTCTCCAGTGACGACGCAAATCAGGAACTGTACGAGGCACTTACGGTGCTTCAGCATCGCGGCCAGGATGCCGCAGGCATCGTGACATCGGATGGACTCCATTTTTACCTGCGTAAGGACAGCGGTCTGGTACGGGACGTGTTTCAAACCCGCCATATGGTCACCCTCAAGGGGCGTATGGGAATTGCCCATGTCCGCTACCCTACCGCCGGTTGTACCAGTTCGGCGGAGGCACAGCCGTTTTACGTCAATTCACCCTTTGGCATCAGCCTGGCTCACAACGGCAATCTCACCAACGCCGAAGCCCTGAAGCACGAATTATTCGTACAGGATCAACGTCACATCAATACCGAATCGGATTCGGAAGTGCTGCTTAACGTATTTGCCCATGAGTTGCACGAAATCGGCAAACTCAAAATTACCCCTGAAGATGTTTTCAGGGCCGTGGAAGGGGTGCATCGTCGCTGCCGGGGAGCCTACTCGGTCGTGGCCATGATTGCCGGGTTTGGCATTATTGGCTTTCGTGATCCCTACGGCATCCGGCCACTGGTTTTTGGTGAGCGGGTACACGAACGCGGTCGGGATTATCTCATGGCTTCGGAAAGCGTGGCCCTGGATGTACTTGGTTTCAGACGGTTGCGGGATGTACAGCCGGGTGAAGCGGTCATCATTGAGCAAAGCGGCCAGTTACATACCCGCTCCTGTGTCGATCAGGCCCGTTTTTCGCCCTGCATTTTCGAGTACGTTTATTTTGCCCGTCCGGATAGCTGGATTGATGACGTGTCGGTTTACCGGGCGCGTCTACGCATGGGTGACCGGCTGGCCGAAAAAATCCTCCGCAACAAGCCCGATCACGGCATCGACGTGGTCATCCCGATCCCCGACACCAGCCGCACCTCGGCCCTGCAACTGGCCAATCGTCTGGGGGTCAAGTACCGGGAAGGCTTCATCAAGAATCGCTACATCGGGCGCACCTTCATCATGCCTGGTCAGCAGTTACGCAAAAAATCAGTACGGCAAAAACTCAACGCCATTGACCTGGAATTCAGGGACAAAACGGTATTGCTGGTGGATGACTCCATCGTCAGGGGCACCACCTCCATGCAAATCATCCAGATGGCCCGTGATGCGGGTGCCAGGCGGGTTTATTTTGCCTCAGCCTCTCCACCAGTACGCTATCCCAATGTGTACGGCATCGACATGCCAGCCGCCGAAGAACTGATCGCCTACGGTCGCAGCGATGAGGAAGTAGAACGCGAACTGGGGGCTGACTGGCTGATTTACCAGGAACTGGATGACCTTATCGAGGCGGTACAAAAAGGCAATCCGCAAATCACCCGCTTTGATACCTCCTGCTTCAACGGTGAATACGTGACGGGAGATGTCGACCAGGCCTACCTTGACCGCCTGAGCCATCGCCGTAATGACCAGGCCAAAGCCAAACGCAGTGGCCAGGGTTCGATGATTGACCTGCACAATGCCGGATAGGCCGAGTGCCTGAGTCCGGGCGACTGTCACCCAAGCCGGTATACCATGTCTGCCTTTCCTGCGGTAAACAACCCCGTCCGCTATATTGATCTTTTCTGTGGAATAGGCGGGTTTCGGGTTGCAGCCGAGCAGGTTTTCAGTGAACGGGAATTATCCTCCCGGTGCGTGTTTTCCAGTGACATAGACCCTGCTGTTCGCCAGGCGTATTCCGCCAATTTTAACACCCTTCCTGAAGGAGATATTACTCAGATAGCCGCAGATGACATTCCCGACCACGATATTCTGTTTGCCGGATTTCCCTGCCAGCCTTTCAGTATCTGTGGCGACATGAATGGATTCGATGATACCCGGGGAACATTATTTTTTGACATCGCCCGAATTCTGGCTGTCAAACAACCGGGATGTTTTGTTCTGGAAAATGTCAAGCAGTTAAAGGGGCATCATAATGGCAAGACCCTGAAGCGAATACTCGAGACGCTGAGAGGGATTGGCTATCGGGTTGAATACAATGTATTGAACGCCCTGGATTTTGGCGTGCCGCAAAAGCGGGAGCGAATTTTCATCGTCGGTTTTCTGGAGCCTGTCCGTTTCGAGTGGCCAGAAGGAAAAATCCCCATGACGCCGCTGGAGGCCTTGCTGGAAAAGGATGTGCCTGACTTTTATTACGCATCCGAGTCCATACGGGACAAACGCATGGCAACACGCGCCGGTAAACCCCCCCTGCAACAACCGACCATCTGGCACGAAAACAAGTCCGGAGCCATCAGTGCCTATCCTTATTCATGTGCCCTGCGTGCCGGTGCCTCATATAACTACCTGCTGGTCAATGGCGAAAGACGCCTCACTGAACGCGAAATGCTGCGCCTGCAGGGCTTCCCCGAGCATTACCATATCGTGTGCGGCTATCAGGCCACCCGCAAACAGGCCGGTAACTCCGT
>CAIVXW010000222.1 GCA_903910005.1 uncultured Methylococcaceae bacterium | reverse complement strand
TAGTATCCACATCACTCAGAGCCAGGCTAACCAGATCACCCTGGGGAGCCGTAACCGTGAACAACGCGACGCCCTGACCTTCGTTGTAAACCCCGCCGGTCACGCCGAGAGCCATGCGGTCATCGTCCGGGGTACCCGGTACTGGCTGACCCTGGTCGTCGTAGACGCTGCCAGTGCCGTCATCGACGATGCTGGAACGGGCCGAACCCTGGTTGCCACCGGTGACGGCGGCAGTGAGGCTCAGGCTTTCGCTGCCTTCAAAGGCGTCGTCGTCGACGGTGGGAACCGCGACGTAGAACTGGCTGACGTTGGCAGGCAGGCTGATCTTGCCCGCCGTGACGGTCAGCGGGGTTTTGACATCGCCCACATAGTAGTACGCGCTGAGATTACCGTAATCGCCCCCGGCGGTGGCCTGGTCGCCACTGGCTCCGAGGGTCAGGCTCAGTTCGGTGGGACTGGTGGACGCAGCACCCAGACTGACCGTGAAGACGGCGTTGCTGCCTTCCGATACTTTGGCTGAACCTGCAACAGAGACCGAAGGAGTAGGGGCGATTACCGCGTCATTATCGGTAATTGTACCTGTTGCTGATTTCTCACCGATGGTAAGGATCGCTGTTTCGCTGATCTCCACCAGGGCATCATCCGACGTGGTTACCGTTACGGTGAAAGAGGACACCCCAACCGGAACTGACAGGGTTCCATCTGCATTCCTGGTTACTCCATTTGAGAACGTGTAGGTAGTGTTGTAGTCAGTACCGGCAGTAGCAGTGCCGCTAAACGCAAACAGATAATCCTGTGCAAATGGCGTGGCCTTATCCAGTGTAACGGTGTACACCAGATTAGTTCCCTCGACCACGCTACCGGTTACCAGGGCTATGCTTGAAGGCTGGGCAGAACTGGCCAATGCCGCATTCAGCGAATCAAGCAACCCTGCAGTGGCCGCATTGCCTTGACGATTTTCACCGGTTGTAAAACTGAAACTCGAACCCAGAGCCTTAAGTCCAAGGTTGGTGCTGGTATTGGCTGTGCTGCCACCGGTAATACCCAGCGATGCGTTATTCTGTCCTGCGTCAAAAATGAACCCAAAGACTTCAATCTTGCTGCCAGTAGTTTCCCGCCAGTTCAGGGCACCGGTCAAAGTTACGATGGTGCCATCCGTGCGGTATATTCGCAGGGCACCTGACAAGTCATTGCCCTGCAACCCGGAATCGCCAAACTTGCCATCGCCGTTGGCGTCGGTTTGCACAAAGGCAACCCGACTTATTCCGGCATCAGCAAAAAGCCTGATGCTGTTGGCCTGATTGGTAGTACTGGTTTGGGTACCCAAATACCCTTCCGAAAATACCAGACTGACTTCGGCCAGTGTGAAATCCATACTGGCGACCGCAGCCTCACCCACTATCCGGGCCAGACTCGGACGTGATACCGACTCATCCGTTTCCGATACTGGCTGAAGTTCGGTATGATCGCGGTCAATCACCGAGGCGGTTGCCCACACCCGGGCACCGGTCAAGTCTGCCAGCATTGTAACCAGCGGAGAATCCATACCAACCGCGCAACTCCAGAGCGCAATATGCTTTATCTGCCAGGATGCAATACTCGCCGCCTGTTGCCATATCAAGGCCTCATCAACCTGTATGCCCCCCATCCGGAAACTCCCGGATGCACCGTGAGCAATAATATGCAGGGTACCAACCGGTATACCTGCCTCACGCCGACTCTGCAATTCCTGAGTAATTGCCCGCAGCGGATCGCTGTCCAGCCCCAGACTAATCGCCTCGCACCGAGCATCCGTCAGCAGGGAACTGATCTGTGGGCAGGTTCCGTCAGCGACTATCAATTCCTCCGTGAAAAATACTTTGGGCGGGGTATTAAAGACTTGAATCTGAGGCATCTCAGCTTCGGGAAATCTACTAGAATACGCAATGGATTCTTTATCGTTCTTATACATCGTGAGCATTTCCGGTTAGGTAAAACAGTCGAAGGGATCAGGATTCCAACTGCCCTTCAGTTGAGGTTCAACGCAGGAAGGGGTTGCTCAAGTATACCCTCCCCTCAGTGAAGGTGGAAGATGGAAGATGGATGCCATCCGGATCACAATTCCCGGGTCGCGCTGAAGCGTACCTCAGGCCAGCGTTCCTGGGCCAGTTGCAGGTTAACGCGACTGGTTGCGAGATACACCAGATAGCCGCTGCCGTCTTCTGCCAGGTTATCGTGTAGTTTACGTTTGAATTCCTCAAATTTCTTGGGGTCATCACAACTCACCCAGCGGGCGGTAGTCACGCTGATGTTGTCATAAACACATTCCACGTTATATTCCGATCTGAGCCGGAAGGCGGTCACATCAAACTGGAGAATACCCACGGCCCCCAGGATCAGATCGTTGTTCTTGAGGGGGCGAAACAACTGGGTTGCCCCTTCCTCGGTTAATTGTTGCAAGCCCTTGAGCAGGGCTTTGGCCCGTAGCGGATCCTTCAGAACCACCCGCCGGAACAGCTCCGGGGCAAAATAGGGTACGCCTTCATATTTGAGCGACTCCCCCTGGGTGAAGGTGTCACCCACCTGGATGGTGCCGTGGTTGTGCAGTCCGATGATGTCGCCGGGATAGGCTTCTTCCACGTTGGTACGACTATCGGCCTGAAAAGTGATGGCGTTGGCAATCTGGACGGTTTTGCCGGTGCGAACATGGTGCATTTTCATGCCCCGGATGTACTGGCCGGAGCAGATTCGCAGGAAGGCAATGCGATCACGGTGAGCCGGATCCATGTTTGCCTGAATTTTGAAAACGAATCCGCTGAACCGGTCTTCAGCCGGCGATACGTCACGCTCTCTGGCCCGGCGGGTTTCCGGCGGCGGGGCGTAGTCGGCAAATGCATCCAGTAATTCAAGCACCCCGAAATTATTGATGGCTGAACCGAAAAAGACCGGTGATTGTTTTCCGGCCTGATAGGCGGCGAGTTCAAAACGGTGGCTGGCTCCCTGCACCAACTCAATATCTACCCGCAATTCATCCGCCTGGTCGCCCAATACCTCATCCAGACGCGGGTTATCCAGACCCTGAATGATCTCACCTTCGACAATCCGCTCACCGTGGGAGGGGCTGAATAACTGGATGGCGTCCCGGTACAGGTGATACACACCCTTGAAGCGTTTGCCCATGCCAATCGGCCAGGTCATGGGGGCGCATTGAATTTTCAATACGCTTTCCACCTCATCCAGTAATTCAATGGGCTCGCGCCCCTCCCGATCCAGTTTATTGATGAAGGTAAGAATGGGCGTATCACGCAGACGGCAGACTTCCATCAGCTTGATGGTACGTTCCTCCACCCCCTTGGCACTGTCGATGACCATGAGGGCCGAATCGACGGCGGTCAGGGTGCGGTAGGTGTCTTCCGAGAAATCTTCGTGGCCGGGGGTGTCGAGCAGATTGAATATGCTGTGTTTATGCTCAAACTGCATGACGGAGGTTGTGACCGAGATGCCGCGCTGTTTTTCCATCTCCATCCAGTCAGAGGTGGCGTGGCGGGCGGCCTTGCGTCCCTTGACCGAGCCGGCCAACTGAATGGCACCGCCAAACAGCAGCAGTTTTTCGGTGAGGGTGGTTTTTCCGGCATCCGGGTGGGAAATAATGGCGAACGTGCGCCTGCGCTGGAGTTCTGCGAGGAGTTCGGACATGGGTTAAGGCGATGAAAGTTGTCTGGAATTGCGGCTGTTGCGGAATACCAGGGGTTTGGAACTGACCGGGCTGCGGGCCTGGGTGATCGCTGCCTCAATACGGGAGCGATCCGGGGATTTGCTGCAGACCGGATCAGCGGCGGCGGGATTGCCGGTCAGCAAATAGGCCTGACAGCGACAGCCACCGAAATCACGGGCCTGCTCCGGGCAGGTGCGACAGGGTTCCTGCATCCAGTCGAAGCCGCGAAAGCGGTTGAAGGCTTCGGAGTGGTTCCAGATGTCGGCAATGCTCATATCCCGCACCGAGGGACAGTTTAATCCGGGCAGGATGCGAGCCTCGTGACACGGCAAGGCCAGGCCGTCGGGTGCAATGGTCAGGAATGTGGTGCCCCAGCCGTTCATGCAGGCCTTGGGGCGGTCTTCGTAGAAATCCGGTACGACATAGTAGATTTTCATGCGTCCCTCAAGCTTTTCCCGGTAGGCCCGGGCAATGGCCTCGGCCTCGGTGAATTGCTCCCGGGTCGGCAGCAGGGCATCACGGTTGAGATGCGCCCAGCCATAGTACTGGGTGTTGGCCAGTTCCAGATAATCGGCACCCAATTCCATCGCCATTTCCAGAATGGACTCCATCAAATGAATGTTGTGGCGATGAATCACCACGCACAACACCATCGGATAACCGTGCTGTTTGATGAGACGGGCCACCTGCCGTTTTTGCTCGAATGATTCCACGCCGGCCAGATGGTCGTTCAGGGTTTTTTCCGGTGCCTGGATGCTGATCTGGATATGATCCAGCCCGGCCTGCCGGAGGGCTGCAATCCGGGCTTCATCCAGTCGGTAACCGGAGGTAATCAGATTGACGTAATAACCCAGCCCACGGGCGTGCGTGACCAGTTCGGCCAGATCAGGCCGGGTCAGCGGTTCTCCGCCGGACAGGCCCAGTTGCACGGCCCCCATGGCTCGGGCTTCGGTGAATACCCGCTGCCACTCGCCGGTGGTCAGTTCCTCACCGTGGCGGGCATAATCCACCGGATTGGAGCAGTAAGGGCATTGCAGGGGGCAGGCGTAGGTCAGTTCGGCCAGTAGCCAGCGGGGTTGGGTCGAGGGAGTCGGTGTGGTCGTCATGGGGGTGCGGTTCAGCGTTCCAGTGCCCGTCGCTGTATGTCCATCAGCGAACGGATGCCGGTTTCGGCCAGGGCAAGCATGGCATTCAGCTCATCACGGCGGAAGGCATGGCCTTCAGCGGTTCCCTGCAACTCAATAAAGGCACCGGCATCGTTCATGACGACATTCATGTCGGTTTCGGCTTCGCTGTCTTCCTGGTAGTCCAGATCAAGTACCGGGACTCCCTTGCAGATACCCACTGACACGGCGGCAATCTGGCCGTGCAGGGGACTGGTTTTGAGCTTGCGCTGGCGGATCAGACGCTGCACTGCCAGTGACAGGGCGACATAGCCACCGGTGATGGCCGCTGTACGGGTGCCACCATCGGCCTGAAGCACATCGCAATCCAGTGTCACCGTGCGCTCACCCAGCGCGTTCAGATCCAGCGTGGCCCTGAGAGCCCGGCCAATCAGACGCTGGATTTCCATGGTGCGCCCTCCCTGCCGTCCCCGCGAGGCCTCACGCTGGTTCCGTTCGTGGGTAGAACGCGGCAACATGCCGTACTCTGCCGTAATCCAGCCCGTTCCCTTGCCCTTGAGGAAGGGCGGTACCCGCTCCTCGATACTGGCCGTGCATAACACCCGGGTGTCGCCGAATTCGACCAGTACCGAGCCTTCGGCGTGTTTGGTGTAGTGACAGATCAGATTGACGTTGCGCAGATCATCAGGATTTCGGCCGCTGGGTCTCATGGGGGTCTCTTGGTTGGAAAAATGGCGCGAGTATAGCGGAAATGGCATCCGGATGGTTGCAGCCTGGCGTGCCTTCACGGGTTCATTGACGGGAGTGCCGTTGTATCGCCCCCGTTACAGCGAGGGAACCCGGTTTTTGACCCGGACTCCGCACCGATTATTGATAACGGTTATCATCTGCGCTATGATAGCGGCCCGTCATTATGGTGCCGCACTGTCAACAAGAGGTGATCTGACCATGTACATCTGCATCTGCAATCAAGTCACGGACGGACAAATCAGGCATACCGTCCAGACGAAGGGAATCACCCGTCTACAGGATGTCTGCCGCGAACTGGGAGCCTGTAACCAGTGCGGCAAGTGTGCCGTTGCCGTCCGGCAGGTCATCAGCGACTGTCTGGAACCCTGCACCGTGCAGGCGGCGCGGTGGCCGTCTGTCGAGATTGACCCGGCCAGGCGACATACGGTCAGGCGACGGCCAGAGCGTTACCCTGCCCAAGCCATCGTCAACGGCTGACGCCACCCTCGTTACCGCCGACAAACATCCGGTAGGCCGGGTTTTCGGTTTCGTCCCGCCATGCGAAGGTCATGGATTCGAGAAAGTCACGCAATTGCTGGCGTTCAGCCGGGGGCACCTGAAGCCCCATCAGCACCCGACCATACGCCGCGCCGTGATTGCGGTAGTGAAACAGGCTGATGTTCCAGCGTCCGCCCATGACGGACAGAAATTTCAGCAGGGCACCGGGCCGCTCGGGAAATTCAAAACTGTATACCACTTCATCCAGCAGACACGGGGCGTGCCCTCCTACCATGTAGCGGATATGCTCAATGGCCAGTTCGTTGCCGGTCATGTTGACGACACCGTAACCGGCTTGCCGCAAGGGTTGCATCAGGCTTTCACGGTCGGCCTCACTGCCGGTAATTTCCACCCCCAGAAAAACCTGGGCGGCTGCCGCATCAAAATAGCGATAATTGAATTCGGTGATGCCGCGTCGCCCGAGTGTCTCGCAAAACTGAAGAAAACTGCCGGGACGCTCCGGGATGGTGACAGCCAGCAGCAGTTCACGCTGCTCTCCCACCTGAGCCCGTTCGGCAACGTGCCGCAAACGATCAAAATTGATGTTGGCACCGCTCTCTACCGCAATCAGGCAACGGTTGGTCAAACCGGTTCGTTCGATATATTGCTTCATGCCAGCCACACTCAGGGCTCCGGCCGGTTCGGCGATGGAGCGGGTGTCATCGAAGATGTCCTTGATGGCCGCGCAAATTTCATCGGTATTGACCGTCACCACCGCATCGACATACTGCCTGGCGATACGGAAGGGTTCTGCCCCCACCTGTCGCACCGCAACCCCATCAGCGAATAATCCTACCTGACGCAGCACGACCCGTTCCCCGGCTATCAGTGCCTGATTGAGGCAGTCGGCATCGTCCGGTTCTACGCCGATAATCCGGATATCCGGTCGCACGAATTTGATGTAGGCCGCAATGCCGGCGATTAAACCGCCCCCCCCCACCGGGACAAAGATCGCGTGGATATCGTCGGCAAAAGGCCGGTGCGGACGAATTTGCCGGAGGATTTCCATGCCGATGGTGCCTTGTCCGGCAATGACATCGGGGTCGTCATACGGGTGGACGAAAGTCAGTCGCTGTTCCCGGGCCAGTTGCACGGCATATTCGTATGCCTCGTCGTAGGAATCGCCTTTCAGCACAATCTCCCCTCCGCGCCAGCGTACCGCCTTGACCTTGATGTCAGGGGTGGTGAGGGGCATGACGATCAGGGTTTTGATGCCCAGCTTCTGCCCGGCCAGGGCAACGCCCTGGGCGTGATTACCGGCCGAGGCCGCGATGACCCCGGTGGCTCGGGCCTGGGCGTCCAGACCGGCGATCTTGTTGTAGGCTCCACGTAGTTTGAAGGAAAAAACCGGCTGCAAATCCTCTCGTTTGAGGTAAATGGCGTTGTCATAACGCCGCGACAGGAGGGGTGCCTGATCCAGTGGTGTTTCCACGGCCACGTCATAAACCCGGGCGCGGAGAATGCGTTCTATGTAGTGTTGCAGCATGTGTTTGGACTAATCCGTTTTATACAGGTTGACCGTGACAGGGGGGCTCTGACCCGGTTATCATGATTCGGGCAAAATTCACCTTCAGGTGGATCGCTATGGTATTGGTTTTACGACAGGAGCAACAGAAAAATGACACAAGATGAATTGAAGCGGAAGGTGGCTGAGGCGGCTCTGGATTACGTCAGAAGTACGCCGATCCTGGGGGTAGGCACCGGGTCGACGGTCAACTACCTGATCGAAATGCTGGCGGATCTTCGGCAAAATCTGGAGGGAGCCGTATCCAGTTCGGAAGGAACGACCGCCCGACTCAAGCAACTGGGCATTCCGGTACTGGATTTGAACGAGGTGGGAACCCTGGATATTTATGTGGATGGAGCCGACGAGATCAATGCCCATCTGCAAATGCTGAAGGGCGGCGGCGGAGCCTTGACCCGGGAGAAGATCATCGGGGCAGCGAGCCGGAAGTTCCTTTGTATCGCCGATGAAACCAAGTTTGTGGACGTACTCGGCAAGTTTCCCCTGCCGGTAGAGGTGATTCCCATGTCACGCAGTTTCGTGGCGCGGGAACTGGTCAAGCTGGGAGGGCAACCGCAATGGCGGCAAAATTGTGTGACTGACAATGGCAATCACATTCTGGATGTACACAATCTGACCGTACTGGATCCGGTCGAACTGGAAAAAACCATCAACGATATTCCTGGTGTAGTCACCAACGGCCTGTTTGCCCTGCGCAAGGCCGATATGGCTCTACT
>CAIVXW010000221.1 GCA_903910005.1 uncultured Methylococcaceae bacterium | reverse complement strand
GATTCCGGAGATGTACATTCACGTGCTTGAAATCATGGGTGGATGGCCGGGTTCACTGATTGCCCAGATTGATTTCAGTCACAAAACCCGGAAAAGCCCCTACCGCCGTCGTCTGCAACTCATCATTGCGGCCCATGGACTGGCCTGGACGGCATTCTTGATACATCACCTCTGGCCGCGCTTTATGGCATCGACCTGAATCAGGTCATCCGGTTTGTGGCGTGAAAAATGCGGTTAGCCTCACGTCAATTTCCCACCGAGACACTGTCATGGCCTATCCGGATTCGATATCCAGCAAAACCCTTTCTTCCACGCCTGTCATTGCGTCCACCGGTTCCGCTGCTTTCCGCCCGGAAACCGGCTTCGGGGACTTTCAGGCCGCCCTGTCAGCCCGGCTGGAACGCAGTAGCAGCCCGAGCGGGGATGTGCAGTCGCAGCAACCGTTCACCGCAGCAATAGCAATCGCCCCGGGCGACGCGGACAATGTCAGCGGATCAGCCGTCCAGACCTTCCTGTCCTATGCCCGCAGTCTTGGCTATAACCCGCCCGAAGCCATTCTGGACGAGGCATCCACTGCCGGTTTCTTGACGGATTCAGGTGTAGGGCAACTGGCGACAGGCGAATCCTTGACCTTCCCTGCTCCTGCTCCTGCTCCCGAACAGGCGGCCCTCCCGGTGCCTCTCCCTGTTCCTGTTCCCGAACCCGCCCCCCTCCCGGCGTCCCTGAAAGGAGACGAACCCACGCTAACCAATGCAATGCCGACGCATGTAACAGCGTCCATGCCAGACCGTTCCGATGAAGAACTGACGCCTCCGCCGGACGGGGCGGCGATGCTGATGATGACGGGAGTCCCGGCACCTGTTTCGGTGCCTGTCGCCGGGGTGAAAGACACGATAGTGCCCGCACCAGCGGATACCCGCCCGGCAGTTTCAGGCAGTGCGGCCGTGCCGACCGGGATCAGCCCCGAACCCGCCCCCCTCCCGGCGTCTCCGAAAGGAGACGAACCCACGCTAACTGATGCAATGCCGACGCATGTAACAGTGCCCACGCCAGACCGTTCCGATGAGGAACTGACGCCTCCGCCGGACGGGGCGGCGATGCTGATGGTGATGGCAGTCCCTGCGCCTGTTTCGGTGCCTGTTGCCGGGGTGAAAGACACGACAGCGACAGCGGCAGCGGATACCCGTCCGGCAGTTTCAGGCAGTGCGGCCGTGCCGACCGGGATCAGCCCCGAACCCGTGCCCACGCCAGACCGTTCCGATGAGGAACTGACGCCTCCGCCGGACGGGGCGGCGATGCTGATGATGGCGGGAGTCCCGGCACCTGTTTCGGTGCCTGTCGCCGGGGTGAAAGACACGATAGCACCAGCGACAGCGGATACCCGCACGGTAGTTTCAGGCAGTGCGGCAGTGCCGACCGGGATCAGCCCAGAACCCGCCACCCTCCCAACGTCTCTGAAAGGAGACGAACCAACACCAACCGATGCAATGCCGACGCATGTAACAGCGTCCACGCCAGACCGTTCCGATGAGGAACTGACGCCTCCGCCGGACGGGGCGGCGATGCTGATGATGATGGCAGTCCCTGCGCCTGTTTCGGTGCCTGTCGCCGGGGTGAAAGACACGATAGCACCAGCGACAGCGGATACCCGCCCGGCAGTTTCAGGCGACAGGGTGACAACATCAACCGCAACCGCATCGACTACCTTGTCTCTGTGGGGTGACGTAGCGACCACCGCTGAGGCCGACGCTGGTGCCTCGACCACCTCCCCACTCCAGCAGGATTCACAGGATTCATGGCGGCCAACGTCGGCTGCCGAGTCGTTCGCCGTATCGCCCCCTCCCGTGCTGATGGCTGCGGTAGCGGGTGAGGGCGTTACCGTATCGCCCGGCCTGTCACCGGAGGCATTCGCACCCTCCGTTCCGCCTGAGGTGCAGACCCCGGTTGGTGATCCCGGCTGGCCGGATGAACTGGGTGGAACCCTCAGCCTGATGCTGGACAAAACCCTGCAAAATGCCGAAATCAGGCTTAATCCACAACACCTCGGGCCGCTTCAGGTCAGTATCCGTATGGAGAACGACCAGGTTGCCATCCAGTTCAGTTCTGAACAGGCCGCTGTCCGCGAGGCTCTGGAGGCGGCTGCGCCTCGTCTGCGCGACCTGTTGGCCGGTCAGCAGCTTACGGTGGCCGATGTGTCGGTCAATACGCCGGAACCACAGCCCCGCCCGGACGGCGGCAATGCCTTTGCCGGCTTTGAGCGACAATCCCGCTCACCCTATCCGCAGCAGGAGCGGTTCGGGCAGGTCGACAACACCCGCAGTGACGACCCGGAGCCAACCCGCATTCAGGTGCCTGTTCCGGGCCTGCCCAACCAATCCATCAGTTTCTACGCCTGATTCAGCCCAGGGTGATTTGCAGGCAATTGCCCTGGTCTTGCCAGTGTGCCCGCAGGACATGATTCGCCACCCAGCCACCGCCGATCCGGTAGGGGTTGGATTGCCGCTCGAAAGCCAGCCCCACCCCGTTCCATTCCATTGTCAGCGGGCCTGAACCCTGATCACCAATCCGGTAGAGCAGGGTGAGCGGTGCCCCTTTCCAGATCAGGTCTGCCCGCAGACCCGCCAGTGTCGGCGGCATGACCGGATCAATCAGGGTTCGCTCCCATTCCTCGCGCAGACCCAGCCAGCATTCACGGATCAGTCGGCAGGCGATACCGGCCCCGCTGGAGTAAATTCGCCAGCCTCCCTCCAGACTCACTTGCCCTGAATGGATTCGATCATAATGAGCCGAAGCCTCGTAGCGGTCGGCGAAGGCCGCATCCGAACTGGAATGGTAGCAATTGGCCTGGCGTAATCCGGCCTGGCTGATTTGGGTACGCAGGTCGATGGGCACCGCCAGACACAGTGCCTCAAAAAAAGCCGCTGCCTCGCCGACGTGGGCCAGGGCTTCGGCGTAACGTAGATGGGCGTGGGTGTACATCAGGCCGATTTCGCGCCCAAAGAAAGCGGCACTTTCGGCCCGCTGGAAATAATGCTGTGGCCCGCCCCGATAGGGCGGTGGCTGATCGAACAACCGTACCCCGTCCGGCCCTTTGAGGTGCTGGTCGATCAGGGCCAGGTGGGCTCGGGCTTCCCCGTCGGTCAGCAGGTCGGTGAGAATGGCATGAATCATCGGCAGGGCACTGTAGCGTAACCCTGTCCGGGTATCGCGGGGGTGTACCAGATAGTCAGGCGTATCGTCCCCCTGAAACCAGGCAAATCCGGCCAGTACCCCGTCCACCAGCAGATAGCGGCGAAAATCGGTACGAATGGCGTCGGCCTCGCCGTCCAGACGTTCGGCTTCGGTCGCGTAACCCACTGCACGCCAGGCGGCTGCCAGCATGGTCAGGGTTTGATAATGCAGGGTCACCGTCCAACTGCTGCAGAGGTTTTCCCGCAGGGTCGGATCGACCGGTTGCAACGAATCATTCCAGTCGCCATGACCGTAGGCCGCCAGCCGGGTACCGCGAATGCGCCGGGCAGCCATTACGGCAAAGGCCCGCTCGACATGATCCCGAACCGGAGCTTGTTCTGCCGACGCCACGCCGTCCGGGTGGTAATAGGGTACGGACTCCGCCAGTACGCTGGTATCCCCGCTGGCCAGCAGGTAGCGGGCCAGTGCCAGCACCGGCCAAAACACGATATCGCCATGCGAATCACCCGGACGAATGTGACGTTCCCGCTCAAAGAACATGAACCACTGCGGCCAGTCGCCGTCGTCATTCTGGGCAGCAAAAACCCGCAACAGCAAATCCCGAACCGGTACGGACAGGCCCAGTGCCAGCAGCAATTCCACCGGTCCCTGACTGACGTCCCGTACCCCCCAGCCGCCGCCGGAAAACTGCTCCAGACCGCGTGGAGCCAGAAAATGAATCAGGGCATTGTGGACATACCAGGGCTGTATGGCCTGAAGGGTGGCGAGTCGCCGGATGACAGCCGGATCGTCCGGGCCGCTCAGACGGGCCGTGGTGGCCTGCCAGAATGCGCGGGCTTCAGGCCAGCGCGGATCAGGCTCGGGCTGACCGGCAACCAGATGACCACTGATGCGGCACACCACCTGCCGGGTAGCGGCCACTTCCACCACCACCCACGGCTGCTGGCGCGAACCTCCATCGGCAAACAGGGCAGCGTCACCGCTCACCCGCTCAATCAGGCCGGGCGGATCGATGTCCAGCCGGAAGTACCCGGTCGGAAAACGTTGACCCAGTTCGGTGTCCGGCAGTACCGGAAACACGATGCCGTCGGCATCCTGCCGGAACGGTACCGTCACCGGCCAGGCACCGTCGTCGCCGTACAGGCCAATGGACTGGCTGAGCAGGAAACGGCGTGGTGCCCCCTCACGAACCTCCAGCCGCAGTTCCAGCCGGTGGGTGTTCCAGTCAGCCTCGGTACTCACCACAATCAGCCCTTCAGCCCAGCGATAAAACCAGCGACAGCCGTTGGGGTTCATGGCAAATGCCGACGGCAGATCAAGCAGACGGTAACCGTCGGCACACTCGACGAAAACGCGCTGGCCGTGGCTACGGAACAGGCTCAGATAGCTGCGGGAAGTGGACAGAAACCGGTTGATACTGACATGGCCCTGGGTCAGCAGGGCATTGAAGATACCGCTCATCCAGACCGTGGTGGTCAGGGCGGCTTCATCCGGCGTGAGGGCAGTGCCGGTTCGCAGAATATGGCCGTGCGGACGCAGTACCTGGTGCTCCTTGGCCTGAAGTACCACGTGGGTTTGCGTACCGGTGAAAAATGACAGCAGTTGATCGCCTTCCCGCTCGACAGCCTGCCAGTCCCCGCCGAACCATTGATGCAATTCGGCTTCAGGCAGATCGGTACAGGCCAGCAACCGGGCCGGATTGAATCGGGTGGTGATCGCTGGTTGGCCGGTCGGGCCGGGTCGGGCGGGTGGGCAGGCTTCCGCCAGGGCGTTTAATCGCGCCAGCTCGACCAGATCGGCCGCACTGCTGGCCGCCGGATGATGGGGGCGGTACACCGCCTGAAAGCCGCGCTGCACGGCCGTTGCGGCGGGCAAGGTCACCGGCGTTTCAGCCAGTACCGCCAAAGTGTGTTCATGCTGGAGCCGCTGACACGGAAACACCGGTTCAGACAGCAGATGCGGCGGGTTTCCACTGCGGGTTGCCAGCCCGTGAAATTGCAGGGCATCGCTGACGTACCCGCAGGCTTCTCCCAGTGAGGCCAGCAACAGCCAGGGATGCTGCCCCGCCATTGGCTGATTCTGCCGGAACGCCAGCACCTGACCGTGCCGTTCATGTCGGAGCGGCGTGCAATCAACGTACTGGCTGACGTAATACTCATTCAGTCGAAGCGTCCCGTAATGGGCCAGACCGACGTCCTGGGTATGGATGATGTCCAGGGTGACTGCATCGGATCGGGTATTTTCGAGACGAATGTGCCAGAACCAGGCCGTATCGGTTGCCGCCAGTTGCAGTTGCAGTTCAATGGCCACGCCCTGCCAGTGGCCCTGACCGCACCAGCCGGAGGAGGTGTGGCCAAAAGCCAGCGGTGACGCAGGTCCCAGCAATGCCACCGTTGCGTCGATCTGTCCGGCCTGGTGCCGTCGCAGGTAAAACTGACACAACCCGCCGTCCAGCTCGGTACCGGTGAACAGGTTCAGCACGACTGGATCACAGTAGATACGTCGCACCGAGGCATTGTCGTTCAGCTCGAAGCCAAAACCCCGACAGTTGTCCAGACGGGTAAATGGCAGGGCAGGGGGGGCAGTGTGCTGGGTCATGGGTGGTACTCTCATTAAAACGTGGCGGCAACGCCAGGTAGTGTTGACAAGCCGGGTTCTGCTGTCAACTGGCGCGTGGCGCGTGGCGCGTGGCGCGTGGCGCGGCCATCCTGGCCGCGGTGAGGGGCGAGGGGGGAGGGGTGAGGGGTGAGGGGTGAGGGGTGAGTGGCGAGTGGCGAGTGGCGAGGGGCGAGGGGGGGGGGG
>CAIVXW010000220.1 GCA_903910005.1 uncultured Methylococcaceae bacterium | reverse complement strand
TTGGAGAACCGGATCGCAACCGGTCTGGTTTGCGGGCGTGATCATAGACCATAAGCACGGGCATGGGTATGAATTTTGGCCGTCAACCTGCGGGAGGCACTCAAGTTTCGAATGGCATTCCCGCAAGACAGGTCAATCGGGTGGGCACGACCGTCCTGCCGCCTGGCTGACTGGTTCGGGTTATTGACGGTAACCTGCCTGGTCAATTACCATTTTTTCGGATTAGGAGAACTGAAATATGGATAATCATATAATTTGCATGGTTATTATCGTACCACACGGGAGGATGCAGTGAGAAAAATACCGGATTTTTGCCTCATTTTGAGGAGTGATTTGTGTGTGAGCGTATGGATTCGGGGCGGCCACCGTCAAAATATCCTCATTTCTGATGAGTAAATAGCACACTGAAAAAGTGTGATGGCAGTCACAGAAGCGGATTCAGGTGCCACGATAGGCTATCTCCGGTCGGGGGTGCATCCGCTCACGACACAAAATGCCTTGTCGATAAGCCTGCTTTTTAGGGGATCACGGCCATGAGTACCTTGATAAAAATACAGGGTTCTGAAATCGCTTCAGGACAACCCGTAGAATGGAATATTTACGATAAGGACGGCGTGCTGCTGCTGCGTAAGGGATTTATGATAACCAGCCAGACCCAAATTAATCTGGTGGTTTCCAGGGGATATTATCAGGAACCGGTCGTCGAATCGCCGCAGCCAGACGGTGTCGTTGCATTGCCGCCACTGGATACTGACGAAGAATACGCCCAACCCTTCGTCCTCAAGGACTGGTCAAAAAAAGATGCGGCCCACTATGCCGTACTCAGCATGGAGGACGCAATGGATACACTGGAGCCCATATTGCAGGATATAGCCAGGATGTATCCGGCCCCTGACCTGCAAGGCGAACTGATGGGCCTGGCGGATGCCCTGCACAAGGCCGTACGGCTTCATCTCGATATCTGTCTGGCTTCCGTGTTTCTTAGCCGGGTCGATACTAAAAATTACCGGGTACGCCACGCCGTTGATACCGCCATCATTACCATCATCATTGCCCTGCATCTGGGTTTTTCCCGTCATGAAATTGCCCGGACAACAGCGGCTGCCTTTACCATGAACATTGGCATGTGGTTTCAGCAAAACCGGTTGGCAAAACGTGTGGAGCCGCTGGATGAAGAACTGAGACAGCTCATTTTCGACCACCCCCTCAATTCAGTGATACTGCTGAGAAAGGCCGGTATCACGGATCCACTCTGGCTGGAAGATATACTGACTCATCATGAAAAACTGGATGGCAGCGGATACCCATTGGGAGTGGTCGGCAGCGATATACCAACCGGCTCACAGATCATAGGAATCGCTGACCGCTATACCGCCATGCTCTCCCCCCGGGGTCACCGTGATGCCCTGGTTCCGAGCCAGGCACTGCGTATCCTGCTGTTTGCCGAGGGGGATACCATCGAAGCCCGCCTGAGCGGAATTTTGACCAAAATAGTCGGCATCTATCCACCCGGCAGCTTTGTGCGGCTCAAAAACAAGGATATTGCGATCGTGATGAGTGTTGGCCGCGATGGGGCAACGCCTGCGGTCAAGTCCGTTCTGGGGGCAAACCGAAAACCGCTGGGGATTCCGGTCTTGAGGGATTCCGCTGATGAAAAATATGCGATCACCGGAACCGTCAACCTGCAAGAGGATGAAATACCGTTCAGTGTTCGGAAAATATGGCAAATCTTCGATTAACCATCATGCTGCGTAATGACAGGGCAGCAACTGACAGGAGTTGACGCAT
>CAIVXW010000219.1 GCA_903910005.1 uncultured Methylococcaceae bacterium | reverse complement strand
GACAGTGTCACCAGTGCCCCCAGTATCAGACCGACCATGTCCGTGATGGGTGCCTGCCAGAGGCCAAATCGTTCGGTATGGGTCAGTCGCTGTACGGCTGGTTGGTGCGAATGCTGACGCATGGCAATCAGGCGATTACGCACAATCAGCGACAAACCGGTCAAAATCAGGGCGGTGCCCAGGGTAGTGGAGATCAGGGCCGTAACCGATTCGTCCTTTTTGAGTAGGTTTTCCAGCAGATAAATCACGGTCAGGGCAGCCGGGATACTACCCAGGGCCAGTTGCAGCACAATTTTCCACTCAACCGAGCGGTGCTTGCCGTGATGAACGAAAACACCAACGCCCTTGGTAATGGAGGCAAACAGCAGATCGGTACCGACGGCCGTCTTTGGCGCGAAACCAAACAGAAACACCAGTAGAGGCGTCATCAGTGAGCCGCCTCCCACGCCGGTCAGCCCAACCAGAAACCCCACCAGCAATCCCGATACGATGTAACCTGTCAACATGAACGGCGTTCTCTCGCGCAAAGTCGTCCAGTCTAATGGTATTCAGTTGACCGGTGCCAGCAGGCTTCTGAAACGGTTTGGAATAATGTTATGGAGAAATGGAATCAGAATTCAGGTGAGTGAACGGTTACAGGCCGTCCAGTCGTCCGGGGTATTCAGATTGATCAATACCTCAGGGCAATCGCTGTAATCCACCAGGCTGAGACGGTGGTGTCTGAACCAGGTTTCAACCTTGCGTTCTCCCCCTGCCAGACAGGCGGCCAGACTGTGGGTCAGATGGCTGTCCACCAGGGCGATGACCGGATGCAGTCGATGTCCATCGGTCACGGTGCAGATGTCAGTTTGACCTGGTTGCCAGGCGGCACACAGTCGCAGCAGGCAAGTGGCATCGAAATGGGGGGTGTCACAGGGCAGGGTCAGTACCCAGGGCGTTCGCACCTGACGCAGGACGGTCAGCAGTCCGGCCAGCGGGCCTGCGCCGACACCGGGTTCATCCGGCCATACCGGCAAACCGAATGCGCGGTAGCCTGGCAGGTTGCGGTTGGCATTGATCAAAACCGTATCCGCCACCCCGGACAGGGCGCGTACTGCATGAGCCACCAGCGGTTCGCCCCGGTAAGACAGCAACCCCTTGTCCTGGCCCCCCATGCGCTGGCCGCGTCCGCCGCACAATACCGCCCCGCTAATAAGAGCCGGTTCAGGTATCATGTGCGTCTCCTGCAAGTTGTGAATAGGTGAGTTGAGTGGTTCGATCATGTCAATGCCAAAAAAAGCGGGTTGCCTCGGGTTAATCCTCCTGCTGGGCAGCCTGGTCACGGCCTGTACCCGCCTGTTGCCGACGCCGGATGCCGTGCGTCCGGACGGACGGTATTATCAGGCCGAAACCGGTAAAGCCTACGCGGATGTACTGGCCGAACTGGAGTTGGCGATTACCGAGCAGAATTTTCGCATTACCGGGCACAATAAAATAGGCAGCGTCATTCGCGAACGGGATGGCAAACCCTACCCGGATT
>CAIVXW010000218.1 GCA_903910005.1 uncultured Methylococcaceae bacterium | reverse complement strand
CTGGCAGGCTCTCAATACCGCACGCATGAATGCGGAACAACTGAAAAATCAGGCACGGATTGCGTCTGAATTCCTGCGCCTGGCCCGGGAAGAACGACAGTTGGGTCACCGCTCCCTGATTGATGTACTGGTGGGTGAAACCAGCCTCATCAATGCCGAGAGCGATGCCGTGTCAGCCGATGCGGATGTCACTGTTGCCGCGTTCACCTTGCTCAAATCAGTCAGCAGTCTGGATATTGAACTGATCCGGTAGCACCTGCAAACCACCGCAGTCTGAGCTATACGTTCACGCCAGTTCAAGACGTCACCCCTCGACTCAACATCCTCCACACCATTACTCGTCCCGTCCCTCCTTGTGGTTTTCTTGCTGCGGGCCGTCGGTTTCGCGTAAAAGTTGCGACATGCTCCTGACACAGGCAATGGTTCCCACTGCCTCGGCGAGGGAAAAAATGATCTGTCTTTACGAAACCCCAGTCCCCAGCCCTGAATCAGCCGTTTCCCAGGCCTGCCATACCGGTGTCAGGTATTCCGGCAACGGCGGCAGTCGTCCCAGTTTGGGCCATACCGCATCAGGGCTGTGAAAATCGGAACCCACCGAAGCCAGCAGGTCGTAGCGTTTGGCGTAGTCGGCACTGGATTGCGTATCCGCCTGTGAACCGGTACCGGATATCACCTCAATGCCGCGCCCGCCGACCTGACGGAATTGATCCAGCAGGCGACGCATCCAGGTTCCGGTCAGCCGATACCGCTGCGGGTGGGCCAGCACGGCTACGCCACCGGCGGTGTTGATCCAGTGAACTGCGGCTTCCAGACTGGCCCACT
Organism: uncultured Methylococcaceae bacterium; assembly: GCA_903910005.1. GTDB lineage: Bacteria > Pseudomonadota > Gammaproteobacteria > Methylococcales > Methylococcaceae > CAIVXW01. The sequence goes on along the minus strand of CAIVXW010000218.1, from coordinate 2,517 downwards.
CGGTTGCCACATAACCCGGTTTGCCCGGTGTGAGATAACGATCAAACACGTCGCGGACGCTGGCGGCCAGTCCGCAGCGTACCAGGTAGCGGGCAAAGTGGGTGCGGGTGACCATGCCGGTGCCAGCCATCGCCTGCACGGCTGTCATGGCTCCCGGCACGCCGTAATCGGCCAGTTGCCGATCCATGCGTTGTGCCCGTTCCGCCCGCAGGTTTTGCAGGCCGTGCAGTCCCTGTTGCAAAACCGGGCAGGCCGGATCAATGCCAAGACCTACAATGTGGACGGATTTGTCGTGCCAGGTGGTTGAGATTTCGACCGCCGGAATCAGGTGCAGCCCGATTGCGGTCGCTGCCTGCCGTGCTTCCGCCACGCCTGCGGTGGAGTCGTGATCGGTCAAAGCCAGGGTGGTGATGCCGACCAGACCGGCCTGCCGAATCAGTTCGGTGGGCGTGTAGGCTCCATCAGAGTTGGTGGAGTGGGTGTGCAGGTCGTACATTAGGGTGGTAAAGGGAGTCAGGTGGATGCGGTGGCTGGGGTCAATCCCAGGTTGTTCCATATTCCCAGCGTGGCTTCGGCCCCGTTCAGGGTATAGAAGTGCAGTCCCGGTGCGCCCCCCTCCAGCAGGGTGCGACACAACTGGCTGACGACATCAATACCGAAGGCCCGGATTGAGGCCCGGTCGTCGCCGAATTGTTCCAGTCGTTTGCGAATCCAGCGCGGGATGTCGGCTCCGCACAGTTCGGAAAACCGGCTGATCTGCGAATAGTTGGTCAGCGGCATGATACCCGGTATTACCGGAATATCCACTCCGATGCGTTGACAGTCATCCATGAACCTGAAATAGGCTTCCGGGTTGTAAAAATACTGGGTAATGGCACTGTCGGCACCGGCCTCGACCTTGCGCTTGAAGTTTTTCAGGTCGGTTTCCAGCGTGGGAGCCTGGGGGTGCATTTCAGGGTAAGCGGCCACTTCGATATGAAAATGATCGCCGGTTGCCTCACGGATGAAGCCGACCAGTTCATTGGCATGGCTGAACTCACCGATGGAGAGCATACCGGAAGGCAGGTCACCGCGCAGGGCTACCAGGTGGTGGATACCGGCTTCGCGATAGGCGGTCAGAATATTGTGAATGGCGGTTCGGGTTGAGCCCACGCAGGATAGATGCGGGGCGGCTTCAATGCCGGTGCTGCGCTGGATGTGAACCACGGTTTCATGGGTTTTTTCCTGGGTCGTGCCACCGGCCCCGAAGGTCACCGAGCAAAACCGGGGATTGAGGGGAGCCAGTCGGGACAGGGTGGTGCGGAAGGTTTGTTCGGCCTCTTCGTTACGGGGTGGAAAAAACTCCAGACTGAAGATGGGGGAGGGGGGGGATGTACTCACGGTGATTGGACTCTGTTTGGGTGATTCCGGACAGCGCGGCCCTCCGGGCCGCAGGGCGGGTGAAGCGACCGCGCCATCCGGGAAACGCTGGGGTTAAGCCATCAATACCGGTAGTGGTTCGGCTTGTAGGGGCCTTCTACCGGCACGCCGATGTAGGCGGCCTGCTCGGGACTCAGTTCGGTCAGGTGCGCGCCAATTTTCTTCAGGTGCAGTCGGGCCACCTTTTCATCGAGATGCTTCGGCAATACATAGACCTTGTTCTGGTATTTGTCGCCGTGACAGAACAGCTCAATCTGTGCCAGAGTCTGGTTGGTGAAAGAGTTGGACATCACGAAACTGGGGTGGCCGGTAGCGCAGCCCAGATTGACCAGACGGCCTTCCGCCAACAGGATGATACGCTTGCCATCCGGGAAGATGATGTGATCGACCTGTGGCTTGACGTTTTCCCAGATGTATTGCTTCAAAAGGGCGACTTCGATTTCCGAATCAAAGTGGCCAATGTTGCAGACGATGGCATTATTCTTCATGCGGGCCATGTGGTCGTGAGTGATGACGCCCACGTTGCCGGTTGAGGTGACGAAAATATCGCCCAGGCTGGCGGCTTCATCCATCGTCACCACCCGGTAGCCTTCCATTGCCGCCTGCAGGGCGCAGATCGGGTCGATTTCGGTGATCCATACGGTGGCACCCAAGCCGCGGAAGGCCTGAGCACAGCCCTTGCCCACATCACCGTAACCCAGTACCACGCAGATTTTACCGGCAATCATCACGTCGGTGGCACGCTTGATGCCGTCCACCAGCGATTCGCGGCAGCCATAGAGGTTGTCGAACTTGGATTTGGTGACGGAATCGTTGACGTTGATGGCGGGGAATGGCAGTCGACCTTCCTGCTCCATCAGGTACAGACGATGCACGCCGGTAGTGGTTTCTTCGGTCACGCCCTGGATGTTGGCCAGAACCTTTGAGTACCAGCCGGGGTGAGAGGCCAGACGCTTTTTGATGGCAGCGAACAGGACGGTTTCTTCTTCGCAGGTCGGATTATCCAGCAAACTGGCATCGTGTTCGGCACGGGAACCCAGGGTAATCAGCAGCGTCGCGTCGCCGCCGTCATCCAGAATCATGTTGGGCGTGCCACCG
>CAIVXW010000217.1 GCA_903910005.1 uncultured Methylococcaceae bacterium | reverse complement strand
TGATGCAGCAGATGGTGGAGGCGGGCGAGGTGGAGGCACTGGTGCCTGAGCGGGTGTTTCAGGAACTGGCACGGGCATTGACCGAACCGGAGCCTGCGGCATTCTTTCGGGTACTGCGGACTTGCGGGGCACTGGCCCGGCTTTTTCCCGAAATCGAGCAATTGTTCGGCGTACCACAGCCGCCGCTGTATCACCCTGAAATTGACACCGGCCTGCATACCCTGCAGGTGCTGGAGCAGGCCGTCAAACTCAGTGATGATCCGGTCGTCCGCTTTGCGGCCCTGACCCACGACCTCGGCAAGGGCATCACCCCGGCGGCACAATGGCCGCACCACCCTGGCCACGAAGTAGCCGGTCTTCCCCTGCTTGAAGCCCTGTGCGACCGTTACAAAATGCCCAATACCTGGCGCACCCTGGCGGCGAAGGTCATGCGTTACCACGGTCAGTGCCATCGGGCACTTGAACTGAGTCCAGGTACGGTCATTGACCTGTTCCACCACCTGGATGCCTTCCGCCAGCGTGACCGGCTGGAAGACTTCCTGACTGCCTGCGTGGCCGACGCCCGTGGCCGACCGGGCTTTGAGCAAACCCCCTACCCTCAGGCCGACTACCTCCGAACCGCCCTGGCCACTGCCCTGAGTGTATCGGTTGAACCCCTGCTGCAACGGGGTCTCAGGGGAGAAGCCTTGGGAGAGGCGTTACGCCGGCAGCGGATCAGGGCCATCCGGGCCATTCATCCGCGCCGCGATGCCGACCCAACCGGCTCCGCAGAATAACCGTCATCACTCCGGCTCCCGTCCCGGCAGCCGGATATTCTCGCACTGCAACCACCGCTCCAGGGCATCCTCGGCCATGTTTCTGGCCTTGCCGGCCATCTGGTTCAGGTGGGCATGCAGCAAGGCATCTTCCAGATTGCGGTTCTCGCAATCGGCACTGTACACCTCAAATGCCGTCAGTCGCTGGATCAGATCAACCAGATGTTGCGGGCACTCGCAGCGTACCCGATCAGCCTGGGTTGCCACCGCAACCAGATTTTCCGGCGTGAAACGACGTGGCAGCACGACCGTTTCATCTGCCTCTGCCGTCAACTGGCTCAGCATGGCCCGATCCAGGCTGACAGGCAGACGGCAGGTCTGTTCCAGACTGTCTGCCGTAACCGGGAAGCGCAAGGCAACCATCCCTTGCTGATTGAGCCGTTCCAGAACCCGACCCGGTGCATAGCCATAGACGACGACGGTCAGGATCGCCCCGGATTTTTGCATCAGTTCCCGGCAGCGACTCTCGATATCACCGTGCAGCGAAGCAAACTGGGCGACCAGTACTTGCGGGCATTGCGTCATGGCTTCCCGCTCAAAATCGGCATATATCGTGTATGTCCCGATGATGTCCACCTGGGTGAAGGTGTCTTTCCAGAGTTGCACCTGAAACGGCAGTTCATCGCCGTAAACCAGAACCCGGGTTTTGTCCTCAGACTCGACGCCGTTGCAGCCCGCAACCGGAGTCTGCATATCGGCATGCACCTGCAGACGTTCATTCAGGGCATCCAGTGGCAAGCGGGCCACAGTGCCGATTGAATGCCCCAGTTCAACCAGATTTTTGAACAGACGCAGTCTGGCAATGTCAGTGGTGGTGTAACGACGTTTGTTATCGGCGGTGCGTCTGGGCATCACGGCATCGTAGCGTCTTTCCCACATCCTGAGCGTGTCGACCGGTATGCCGGTCATGCGGGACGCGGTGTTGATGCCAAATGTAGGCTCTTCCTCTTTTACTGCGGTCATGGTTGTTACTCGCTAAAAGCTGATGTCCACCTGACTTTAAGGGAAATTCCACCTTTTGTCCATCACAATATATTGACAAGCACTTGGGGTGGTGTGATATGTTACTGCCCAAGTGGGCGAAGCGTCCGGCAACCGCTCATCATCCCCCCGGATATAACAAAGACAGTCGGGACAGACCGACGCAATGGCGGGCCGTCCTGCGGCTCTCTCCATCACTTTCCGGTGCCCGAATGGGGTACTGCATACGGAGAAGATAGATGAAAAACACACTCAAAAGCCTATTGCCCTGGGTCGCGCTGTTTCTGGCCCTGACCTTCGCCTTCAACCATTTTGGTGGACGCACACAAGTCAACCCGTCCATTTCCTACTCCAATTTCATCGCAGCCCTGACTCAGGGCAACGTCAAGCAGGTCAGCATTGACGGAAACACCATTACCGGCCTGTTTGGTGATGGCGACCGTTTCACCACCTATGATCCGGGCGATCCGCACCTGGTGGATGATCTGCTGAAAAACCATGTGGACATCAAGGTGCTGCCGCCGGAACGTCCTTCCTTCTTCATGCAAATTCTGATTTCCTGGTTCCCGATGCTGCTGCTGATCGGTGTGTGGATTTTCTTCGCACGTCGCATGCAGGGTGGCGGTATGGGGGGCGGTGGAGCCATGTCTTTTGGCAAAAGCAAGGCTCGTCTGATCGAAGAAGACCAGGTCAAGGTCTGTTTTGCTGACGTGGCGGGTGCCGAGGAAGCCAAGGAAGACGTACAGGAAATGGTCGATTTTCTGAAGGATCCGCGCAAGTTTGAAGCACTGGGCGGCAAAATCCCGCGCGGAGCCCTGATGGTTGGCCCGCCCGGTACCGGCAAAACCCTGCTGGCCCGTGCCATTGCCGGTGAAGCCAAGGTTCCATTCTTCTCCATTTCCGGGTCTGATTTTGTGGAAATGTTCGTAGGGGTGGGAGCCTCCCGGGTTCGCAGCATGTTCGA
>CAIVXW010000216.1 GCA_903910005.1 uncultured Methylococcaceae bacterium | reverse complement strand
TACAGCATTTGGGTTTGCCCTGATCGCTGCACAGGAAAATATGCCGCCGGATGACGGGGATACCCAGGGCATCCACCAGGGTTTGAACGGGGAGGGAGGGGGTTGACATGAAAACCTCGATCAATCAGGAAAAACACCGGTGGAGAGATAACGGTCGCCCCGGTCACAGACAATGACCACGATCACGGCCTGTTCCAGTTGCCGCGCCAGTTGCAGGGCGGTAAACACCGCTCCTCCCGAAGAAACACCGGCAAAAATGCCTTCCGCTGCCGCCAGTTGCCGGGTGGTTGCTTCGGCATCGGCCTGGGTGACCGGAATGATGCGATCAACCCGGCTGAAATCGCAGATTTTGGGCAGATACGCCGGTGGCCAGCAACGGATGCCGGGAATTTTGGCGTTGTCTGCCGGTTGCACGCCAATGATCTGGATGGCCGGGTTTTGCTCCTTGAGGAAGCGCGAGGTGCCCATGATGGTACCGGTTGTCCCCATGGCACTGACGAAGTGGGTCACCTGGCCGTGGGTGTCCCGCCAGATTTCCGGGCCGGTGCCTTCATAGTGGGCGCGGGGATTGTCGGGGTTGGCGAATTGATCCAGAATTTTGCCGTAGCCGTCCCGTTCCAGTTGGCGGGCCTTGTCGATGGCCGCCTCCATGCTGCCTTCGGCGGGGGTCAGCACGATGTCGGCACCGAATGCCTTCATCGACGCCCGGCGTTCCTGGCTCATGTTTTCCGGCATGATCAGGGTCATGCGGTACCCCTTGATGGCCGCCGCCATGGCCAGGGCGATGCCGGTGTTGCCGCTGGTGGCCTCAATCAGGCGGTCGCCCGGCCGTATCTCGCCCCGCTCCTCGGCCCGTTTGATCATGCTGAGGGCCGGTCTGTCCTTGACCGACCCGGCCGGATTGTTGCCCTCCAGTTTGGCCAGAATGGTATTCGTGGTGGTTCCCGGCAGTCGCTGCAGACGCACCAGGGGGGTGTTGCCGACAAAACTTTCCAGAGTGGGATAATTCATGGCAGGCTCTGTTGTAAAATCCTGAGTGAAAAACTTGGTCATTGTCAGGAACCTCGCAAAAGGCCCGACGCTTCCAACCGAATCGAATTTTACCATTTCAGCGCGAATGCCATGCAAAAAACAGAACTCCTGTCCCCCGCCGGAACCCTGAAAAATCTGCGTTATGCCTTTGCCTACGGGGCCGATGCGGTCTACGCCGGTCTGCCCCGCTACAGTCTCAGGGTCAGAAACAACGATTTTCTGGAACAAAACCTGGCCAGCGGGATTGCCGAAGCCCATCGTCAGGGACGGCTGTTCTATCTGGCCACCAATGTGCTGCCGCATAACAGCAAGGTAAAAACCTTCATCCGCGACCTGACGCCCATTGTGGCCATGCAGCCTGACGCACTCATCATGGCGGATCCGGGCCTGATCCTGCTGGCCCGGGAAGCCTGGCCGGCCATGCCGGTTCACCTGTCGGTTCAGGCCAACACGGTCAATCATGCTGCCGTCCGCTTCTGGCAGTCGGTCGGTATCCGCCGCATCATTCTGTCACGCGAATTATCGCTGGACGAGATTGCGGAAATACGCCAGCAGTGCCCTGACATGGAGCTGGAGGTGTTCGTACACGGTGCCCTGTGCATCGCCTACTCAGGACGTTGCCTGCTGTCAGGCTATTTCAATCACCGTGACCCCAACCAGGGCACCTGTACCAATGCCTGTCGCTGGAAATACGACCTTGCCCCGGCCCACGAAACGGCTGAAGGCGATTATGTCCCGGGAAGCGGGCGTCTCAGCCTGACCGATCTCAACCAGTCCCTGACCGACTGTGGCCAGCAGGCACGCCATCCGCTGGCGGACGAGGTCTATTTTCTGGAAGAAGAAAACCGGCCCGGTGAACTGATGCCGGTGCTGGAAGATGAACACGGCACCTACATCATGAATTCAAAGGATTTGCGGGCGGTGGAACACGTCCACAAACTGGTCGCCCTGGGGGTTAACAGCCTGAAAATTGAGGGCCGCACCAAATCCCATTACTACGTGGCCCGCACGGCCCAGGTGTATCGCCAGGCTATCGACGACGCCCTGGCGGGTCGCCCCTTTGATCCCGAACTGTTGGGGGTGCTGGAAAATCTGGCCCAGCGCGGCTATACCGACGGCTTTTATGTGCGGCATCACACCCAGGACTATCAAAACTACCTGCGCGGTTATTCGCAGGGACACCAGCAGCAGTTTGTAGGCGAGATCACCGGGTTTGATGCCGCAACCGGCCTGGCCGAGATTGATGTCAAAAACCGGTTTGCGGTGGGTGACCGACTGGAACTTATCCGTCCGTCCGGCAATCAGGACATCGTTCTGACACATATCGAGGATCGGGCCGGAACCCCCATGCCGGTCGCACCGGGCGGGGGCTACCAGGTCAGGGTTTCCCTGCCCGGGTCAGCCGATGATCCTCACGGCCTGCTGGCCCGTTACCTGTAAAACTTGCGCTGGAGTTGACTCATGATTTTTTCCACGACCGATCTGTGTGATCGTTATGCCGGTTCCGAACACCTACAGATCGCTGAACCGGTCTTCAGGCATTTTGGAGCCAAAACCGTCTGCCAGGGACAGGTGGTCACCATCAAAACCTTCGAGGATACCGTCCTGATTCGGCGCGTCCTCGAAGAAAAAGGCGAGGGACGGGTGTTGGTGGTCGATGGCGGCGGCTCACACCGCTGCGCCCTGGTTGACCGTGAACTGGCGGAACTGGCCTGTGCCAATGGCTGGGCCGGCCTGATCCTCTATGGCTGCGTGCGCCATTCGGTTGCCCTGCACGCCCTGCCCATTACCATTCGCGCCCTGCATGCCCATCCGCTGCAGGGACATCAGCGTGGCAGCGGCGACCGCAATATCCTGATTACGGTAGCCGGAGTCAATTTCCGCAACGGCTATTACGTGTATGCCGACGAAGACGGCATCGTGGTTTCGGATCGGGAGCTATAAGGCGTGGGCTACCGGCTGACCAAAATTTACACCCGAACCGGCGATGACGGCACCACCGGCAGCGGCGATGGACGCCGGGTTGCAAAGGATTCGGCCCGCATTGCCGCCTACGGCGACCTGGACGAACTGAACTGCCTGCTGGGTTTACTGCTGACTCATGAATTACCCGGCAACATTCGTGACGGGCTGATCACGCTACAACACTGGTTGTTTGAACTGGGCGGCGATTTGTGCATTGCGGGTCGGGACTCACTGACCGACGTACAGGTTGGCTGGCTGGAACAGCGACTGGATGAACTCAATGAAACCCTGCCGCCGCTGACTGAGTTTGTGCTGCCGGGAGGGAGTCCAGCCACCGCGACCTGCCACCTGGCCCGCAGCGTCTGCCGCCGGGCCGAGCGGAGCCTGGTGACCCTGCGGCAGGCTGAACCGGTTCCGCAGGCGGCCCTGGCCTTCGTCAACCGGCTGTCAGATTACCTGTTCGTGGTGGCCCGGGTGCTGGGACGATCCGGCGGTCAGGGCGAAGTCCTCTGGCAACCTGGACGGCGGTAGGCAGTGGGCAGTGGGCAGTGGACAGTGGGCAGTGGGCAGTGGGCGGTAGGCAGTGGGCAGTGGGCAGTGTTCGCTCGCCACTCGCCATTCACCACTTAACCCGCCACGCGGCCAAGATGGCCGCGCCACTCACCATTCACCATTCACCAAGTCGGCGAGGGATAGTGATGTTGATCTTCTCCGCCTTGCCTTCGTAGCGGGCAACATCGATATCGACCGCCGCCCATACGCCATCGGTAAAATCCGGATTGGCTCGATGCACAGCAATTGCGCGGGGAACCGGCACGTCCCCACCTTCCTCGATCAAACCTTCTAGATGCAACTCAATCGCCTCGCGGACAGAATCCAGTGCCTCATCGAATGTGCCACCTGCCGAGAAAAAGCCGGGAAGATCCGGCACGGTAACGCCGTACCGGACTCCATCATCAGTATGCAGAACTACGGGAAAACGCATGGCAACCTCCTACGTCCACCCTGCCTGTTTGTGGATGCTGTTCAACGTACCGGCAGGGATGTCGCTGTGCTTAGAACCGTCCATCCTGGAGTGGATTGCAACAACAGACAAGGAACAGGTAAAAAAGTCTGTTGAAAAGATTCTATGCTGGGATTTCGAGCGGGTTGTTGTCGCTCACGGAGGGATTGTTGAGCGGAATGGAAAAGAAAAG
>CAIVXW010000215.1 GCA_903910005.1 uncultured Methylococcaceae bacterium | reverse complement strand
AGGAACTCACCCTGGATTATGCCACGCTGGATGATACGGCCCAGGCCGGTTCTGATTATGTCTCTTCGACTGGAATCCTGCGGTTTCGGCAAGGAGATACCCGGCAAAAAATTACCATAAGCATTTTGGGCGATATCCTTCCGGAACCCGACGAAACTTTTTTGCTGCAACTCGGCAATCCGTCCGGACTGAAACTGGATGTCTCCGAAGTGGCCGCAACCATCATCAATGATGAAGTTCCCGGCCTGTCAGTGGAGGGTCTACAGGTCGATGAAGGCAATAGCGACAACCGTATTTCCCTGACCGTCAGGCTCTCGCAAGCCAGCAGTCAACCTGTCACCGTAGACTATGCCAGTGGTGTGGGCGGTACCGCCAAAGTCGGCGATGATTATGCTGAAGTCAAGGGTCGCCTGACCTTTCCACCCAATACTACCACCCGCACCATTCCCATCGATATCAGGGGCGATACACGCATTGAAACTGATGAGAATTTCAGGGTGGTACTCAGTAACCCTTCCGAAAACGCCCAGATTGATTCAGGTGCAGGCAGTGCCACGGTTATTTTGATCAACGATGACTTGCCCACCCTGAAAATTCAGAGCAACAAGACCGGCCCCCTCAAGGCAGGCGAGACCGCCCTTCTCACGTTCAGTTTCAGTGAGGTTCCCAAGAGCTTCAGTCGTGATGACATCAGTCTGAGTGTCGGCAACCTGGGTTCTTTAACCGTAGACAACAGCGGCAAAATCTACACCGCCGTGTACACACCTCCCGCCCTCAGCAAAGCGACGGATACCCTGAGTATTGCCGATGGCAGTTACACCAATTCGGCAGGTGATACCGGCCGGGGCGGTACTCTGAGCCTTCCCATTGACACGCTTCCCGGTCTGTTCGTCAGCAATATGAGCATCATTGAGGGCAGCAGCGGAACCAGCAATATCAGCATTACGGTCGGCTTGTCACTGGCATCCACTCAAACCATCACGGCCAACTATGCTACGCAGGATGGTACTGCCAGAGCTGGACTCGACTATATCGCCACTCAAGGGATTATTACCTTCACGCCGGGCCAAACCCGCAAGACATTCAACCTCGCGGTACTGGGTGACAAACAGGCAGAAGCAAATGAAAGCCTGTTGGTAAATCTGTCCAGTCCGGTCAATGCGACACTACCGCTCAGTAGTGGGGTGATTACCCTCACCAATGACGATGCCGCTCCCCCCGTATTGTCGATTGTCGGCACTACACTCAAGGAAGGCAATTCCGGTAGCGGCATGGCTACGGCTACGGTCAGCCTGTCAACCGCCTACGGCCAGACCGTGACCGTCAACTACGCAACCCGGGATGGTTCTGCCCAGGCCGGATCAGATTACACGCCCTCTCAGGGAATACTGAGCTTCGCGCCACGAGAAACCCAAAAGACAATTTCCGTACGAGTGAACGCTGATACCTCGGTTGAGAGTGACGAAACCCTCCAGATACAACTAAGCAACCCGGTCAATGCCACACTTGACAGTACAGCCAGTTTAGCCACCCTGACGCTCGGTAATGATGACCTGACTGCAGGTTCGAATACGGTTGCCCCGGTCATTGACCTTGGCCCCCAATACGGCAAGCTGATTTATCCGGTTCAGGTTGACGGAGGGCAGTGGTTTTATTACTGGGATCGCTCCGGGGATGGCACCTCAGCCAACGTCAAGGGTGAGGGGTATGTCAACAGCGGTGATTACATTGATCACGGCTGGCTGGACAAGCTGTTTCAGCAGGATATAAATGGCCGGTTTGAAGGGGAAAACGGGGCACCGGTGGTGGGAGTTGATGGCCATACCGACAATACCTACCGCTATGCCACAGTCAATGGCGTGAAACTGGCGTTGCCAACAGCGGGCGGAACAACCGGTATGTTGTCAGCAGGCTATATGGAAGGTACAAGGATTGGCAGTTATCCGGCGTCTGCTGGCAGTGTGGCTGATAACCCTGAGTATGACGATTACTTTGCCATCTGGGATGCCTATAACGGTACCGGAACCGAAACAGGCCTGTCTGGTATTCCGCCAGAGTGGGCTTCTGCGTATTATTGGTCAGCCACACCCGATCCCTCGGGTGATGCTTATGTACGTCTGGGTGCTGGCTATGTCTATTTTGAAACCTTCAATCTGGGTTACGTAGCAGTTGAGCTGCTGTGAACACAGTCAGCTTTTTGACACCGGGGACTCATCGCGCTGTCGGCCAACTTAAACATCATCCAGGTTGATGATTTTTTTTTTGAAAATCCAATTTTTCCACTAAAAAATCATCCAGATTGATGATTGATTAAATGAGTGCGGTTGGATAGCCTGTTTAATCAGTTTCGCAACGTTCCGGGGGGCTGCTTGCGTAATCGTAACGCCCCGCCATTATTCTATGCGAATCCGTATAAAAATCATGGAAGGTCCAGTATATTTTTATAACTAGTCATCCTTGAAGAGGTTAACGTAATGACTGCTGTAATAACCAGGCCTGCTCCGGCACAACACCAGATAACAACATCCCACAGCGACCCTGTGGCCCGTCCCAGGGCCGAGTCCGTCGGCACTGATGCACCGGACACTCAGGCTCCGGTCTGGGCCAGTGCCAATATCACAGGCAACAAACTGCTGATGACCTACACCGACGATGGATTGCTGGATGCCACCAACCTGCCACCTGTTGCGGCTTTCACCGTCAAGGTGGATAAGGCGACGGTTACCGCAACCGATGTCTTCGTGGATGCCAAGGCCAAAACAGTCACCCTGCTGCTGGAAAAACCGGTTTTGTACGGACAAAGCGTGGTACTGACCTACCAGGATCCCGGCAAGGCAAACGATGAAAACGCCATTCAGGATCAAAGCGGCAATGACGCCGCCAGCCTCAAGGCGGTTGCGGTCACCAACGACACCCTGGATACAACCCCTCCGGCT